>JAJUGH010000024.1 GCA_029268265.1 Alcaligenaceae bacterium
CCCTTGCCGGGCCATCGAGCGGGGCGGGCGCAGAACTCGCGCGATCGTCCAGCCCCCGGCTGGCCGAAAGCGCCGCGCTCAAACAGCTGCGCCCTTGCCTCCCCGCCCGCCGTCCCGGCGGCGGCCCGAACGAACCGCCTCGGTCCCCATCCACCGGCCTCGGCCTCACGGTGGGGGGCGGCGGGGCGTCGTCTGTGGCTCGGCCGTGGCGTCGCCAATCGCGGCTTCGGTCTGGGTGGCCCTTGGCGGTGCCGTCCCTCGGAGATGGCGCATTGGGTTGGCAGCGTCGCGGAGTGCTCGGCTATCTCCTGGTGAAACGGCCATGTCGCCGTTGGAAGGCTATGCCTTTTCAGAGCCCGCCGTTGTCTGAGCCGACTTGTCGGCGAGTTCGGCGGGCGCTCTGAACGGCGCCTGGGGCGAGGGTAGCCCGCAGGGCCGGAGCCAGGAGCCGATGTCCGCTTCACCTCCCCGGCCTTAAGAACTCAGACCGCCGATCGTTGCCAGGCACTCAGACCCGACCCGCTCGCCACTGCACCGGCCTCGACTCCGGGTAAACCCCAAAAACCATCTCCGAAGTTTGTTGTGGCACAAAGAAGCAATTCGCTACAGGAGGTCAAATGAAGCCGTAGACACAACGTCACACCAACCAGACCAAGAGGGAGCAATCATGCAAGCATTCCGTCCCACCATCCTCGCCGCCGTACTTGCTGCCGTCATGGGCGGTGTCCCGGCATTCGCTGACTCGATTGACTCGCTCCAACGCGTGAAGGTCGACCTCGTCGCGCCTCCGATGGTGCATGCACACGAACAGAAAGCCGCTGCTGAGCCGCGGGTCGTGCAGTTCGAACTCGTCATCGAAGAAAAGAAGATGGTCATCGACGACGAAGGCACCACGCTGCAGGCGATGACCTTCAACGGCTCCATGCCCGGCCCCACGCTGGTCGTCCATGAAGGCGACTACGTGGAAGTCACGCTGGTCAATCCCAAGACCAACATGATGCCGCACAACGTGGACTTCCACTCCGCCACGGGTGCACTGGGTGGCGCCAAGCTCACCGATGTGAATCCGGGCGAGCAGGCAACCCTGCGCTTCAAGGCCGACCGCGCCGGTACCTTCGTGTACCACTGCGCACCGGAAGGCATGGTGCCCTGGCACGTGCTGGCCGGTATGAGCGGAACGATCATGGTGCTGCCGCGGGATGGCCTGAAGGATGCCGACGGCAAGCCGTTGAGCTACGACCGCGCCTACACCATCGGCGAGTTCGATCTCTACATACCGAAGGATGAAGAAGGCAACTACAAGGAGTTCGCAACGCTGGCAGAAAGCTACGGCGATACGGTCAAGGCCATGCGCACGCTGACGCCCACCCACGTGGTCTTCAACGGCAAGGTCGGCGCGCTGACGGGCGACGGGGCACTCAAGGCCAAGGTAGGCGAGACGGTGTTGATCATTCACTCGCAAGCCAACCGCGATACCCGTCCCCACCTGATCGGTGGTCATGGCGACTGGGTCTGGGATCATGGCAAGTTCCATAACCCGCCCCTGCGCGACATGGAAACGTGGTTCATCCCGGGCGGTGCGGCCGGTGCGGCGCTCTACACCTTCAAGCAGCCTGGCGTGTACGCCTACGTGAACCACAACCTGATCGAGGCCTTCGAGCTGGGCGCCGCAGGTCACTTTGTGGTGGAAGGCGAGTGGAATCATGACCTGATGACGCAGGTCAAGGCTCCGCACCCGATCCCGGCAGGCAAGTAAGTCAACGCGGCTCGATGTGAACGACGCACAGGAGAAACACACTATGTTCAAGCGCTCGGTAAAGTTCGCATCGGCCGCCGTCCTGGTCGCGGGGCTAGTCCCCGGACTGGCTTCGGCGGCTGGTGAGACAGTCAACCCCGCAGGCGAGAAGCTTTACAAGTCGGCCTGTCTGGCTTGCCACATGGCAGGCGTGGCGGGAGCCCCGAAAATCGGCGACAAGGCGGCCTGGGCTGCCGTGACCGCCAAGGGAATGGATGCCGTGATGGAAATCACGGTCAACGGCAAGGGTGCCATGCCGCCACGCGGCGCCACCAAGGCCGATGAAGCCACCTTGAGGGCAGCCGTCGACTACATGATCTCGAAATCGAAGTAAGCAGCCGAGCGCCCGTCGCAGTCGCCGGCGGGTATCCGGCAGCATCCGGTCGGGAAAATCCTTATCTTGCAGGTCCGACCTCATCGTTACACTGGGCCCCATGCCAATGGCTAGGGGCCTTTCTTCATGTCGTTTGGGCCCCGTATCCCGATACATCAATAAATAGGGGTAACCAAACCATGAAGTCCATCCGCAACACCCTGGCCTTCGCGGCGCTTGCCGCCACGATGTGCTTGAGCAATGCCGTGCAGGCACGCGACCTGACCATTGCACTGCGATCCGAACCTACGTCGATGGATCCGCAGTTTCACTCGCTGACTCCCAACACCCAGATGTCCGAGACGCTGTTCGACCCGCTGGTTCGAACAGACGCCGTGGCCAAGCCCGTGCCTTCCCTGGCCGAGTCCTGGACGGTCGACGGCGACACCTGGACCTTCCAGCTTCGCAAGGATGTGAAGTTTTCCGACGGCACGCCGTTCACGGCGGAAGATGTCGTCTTCACATACGACCGGGTGCCCAAGGTGCCTAACAGTCCGTCTTCGTATGCGCTCTATCTGAGCAGCATCGACCGCCTCGAGGTCGTGGATCCGCACACATTGAAGATCATCACCAAGGGGCCTTCGCCGGTGCTGCTGCCGAACCTCGCGATGGTGCCCATCATGTCGGCCAAGGCGGCATCCGGGCCGGCTCCCGAAGGCAAGACGACGGTCGAGCTGAACCGGGGTGACGGGCTGGTGGGCACGGGCCCGTACAAGTTCGCATCGTGGAAGCGGGGTGCGGAAATCATTTTCGAACGGAATGAACATTACTGGGGCGAACCGCCCGCATGGGATCGCATCATCTATCGCCCCATCACCAATCCCGCCGCACGAGTGGCGGCATTGCTGGCCGGCGACGTCGACCTGATCGAGGACCCGCCCACCGACGACCTCCCCAAGCTCAAGTCCAGCAAGGACCTCCATGTACAGGAGACGCCTTCCGTGCGGGTGATTTACATCGCCCTGATGCAGGGAGACGAGGTTCCGCCCGGCATGTCCGGTACCGACGGCAAAAATCCATTGCAGGATCGTCGGGTGCGCGAGGCGCTGTCGCTGGCCATCGATCGGCAGAGCATCGTGGACCGCGTGATGGGTGGCTCCGCCATGGCGGCAGCCAATCTCCTCGCGTATCCGGGTTTCGGTACGTCAGAGAAGCACGCCAAGGCGCAGGCCGCCGATGTCGAAAGAGCCAAGCAGCTGCTGGCCGAAGCCGGTTATCCGAACGGTTTCACGATGTCGCTGGGTTCACCTGCCGGACGCTACACCAATGATCAACGCATCGCCCAGGTGGTCGCCGCAATGTGGGCCCGTATCGGTGTGAAGGCCAACGTCGAAACCATGGCGCCCGCCGTCTTCTTCAAGCAGCGCAATGCGCACGCCTTCAGTGCCTACCTTGCCGGCTGGGCGGCATCATCCGGCGAGATGTTGAATCCTTTGAATTCCCTGGTGGTCACCAAGCAGCCGGAACTGGGCCTGGGAACGACCAACTGGAGCAAGTATTCGAATCCGGAGGCCGACGAGCTCGTGTTGAAAGCGTCCCGTACGCTCGATGACGACGAACGAGCCCGATTGCTGCAGGAGGCCAGCGGCATGGTCATGGAAGACTACGGCATCCTTCCCCTGCAGTTCGAGATGTCCGTCTGGGCCATGAAGAACGACATTCGCTATGAAGGGCGTGCCGACCAGATGACCCTGGCTCAGGATATCAAGCCGGCGCCATGATCTCGCCCACCTTGAAGTAGCCAACGTGCTCGCCACCATACTTCGCCGGGTCCTGCAAACGGGGCTGGTCGTTCTGGTCATGTCCGCGCTCGTGTTCGCAGCGCTGTACCTGATCGGCGACCCGGTGCTGATGATGGCGAGCCCCGAGGCCACTGACCTGGAACGCGAGGCCATCCGCCGTAACCTTGGCCTGGATCGGCCTCTCTGGCAGCAATATGGGATCTTTCTGGCCAAGGCCGTCCAGCTCGATTTCGGGAACAGCTTCCTCACCGGCGAATCCGCGATGCACCTGATCCTCGAGCGCATGCCGGCCACCCTTGAACTGGCAACGCTGGCCATGTTCATCTCCATGGTGGTGGGTATCCCTCTCGGTATCTACGCCGGGCTGCACCCCGACCGTCTGGCGTCGCGAGGCATCATGGCCGGTTCCGTCATGGGTTTCTCGCTGCCCAATTTCTGGGTGGGGCTGATGCTGATCATGCTGTTTGCCGTGATGCTGGGGTGGGTGCCGGCGGGCGGCCGAGGGCCGGTAGAAGATTTCGGGCCGATTCAGCTGAGTCTGTTCAACCTGGAAGGCCTGAAGAATCTGATTCTTCCTGCACTCACGATCGCAACGGCGAAGTGCGCCCTCATCATTCGTGTTACCCGTGCGGCCACGCGGGAATGCCTGCCCCTGGACTACATCCGGTTTGCACGTGCAAAGGGGCTGCGCGAGCGGCGGGTGCTGGGCGTGCATCTTCTGAAGAACATCATGATTCCCATCGTCACCATTGGCGGCCTCGAATACGGCCAGGTGTTCGCCTTCGCCGTGGTGACGGAAACGGTCTTTTCGTGGCCGGGCATGGGCAAGCTGCTCATCGATTCGATCGTCAACCTTGATCGTCCAGTCGTGGTCGCCTATCTCATGCTGACAGTCGTCTTCCTGGCTACGCTGAACCTTATCGTCGACATCGGCTACACGTTGCTCGATCCGCGGGTCCGGCTGGGAGGTGCCGCAGCATGAGTCGTCTTGCTTCTCCGGCTCCCCTTGATGTCGCGGCTGCCGAATCCACCGCGCGCACGCCTGCCAAACGGTGGCACCGGTTTGCCGAACAGTTCATGTCCAGCAAGTCCGCCGTGGCGGGGCTGGTGATGCTCGTCATCGCGATCCTGGCGGCAGTGTTTGCGCCGTGGCTCGCGCCGCAGAATCCCTTCGATCTCGCGGGCCTCGATATTCTCGACGCCAAGCTGCCGCCCGGCAGCACGAATTTCGACGGCAGCCTTACCTACTGGCTCGGAACCGACGGCCAGGCCCGCGATGTCCTGTCCGCCATTCTCTACGGCATGCGCATCAGCCTCTTTGTCGGCTTCGTATCGGTGCTGTCTGCTTTCGTGATCGGTGCCGCCGTCGGGCTGGTGGCGGCATGGTTTGGCGGGCGCATCGATGCGTTTCTGATGCGCGTGGTCGACATCCAGCTGTCCTTCCCATCCATCCTGGTGGCCCTGGTACTGCTGGCGGCACTAGGCAAAGGAATCGACAAAGTCATCATCGCGCTCATCGTCGTGCAGTGGGCCTACTTCGCGCGGGCGGCCAGGGCCGCGGCCATCGTGGAGCGCAACAAGGAATACGTCGAAGCCGCAAGGTGCATGGCGCTGAGTTGGCACCGCATTCTGTGGCGGCACATCTTTCCGAATTGCATTCCGCCGCTAATGGTGATCGCCACCATCGACTTGGCGCATGCCATTGCCCTCGAAGCCACGCTTTCCTTCCTGGGGGTTGGAGTGCCGGTGACCGAGCCGTCGCTGGGCATGCTCATCTCCAACGGTTTCGAGTTTCTGCTTTCGGGTACTTACTGGATTTGTTTCTTCCCCGGCATTGCCCTGGCCATCGTGGTGGTCGCGATCAATCTGGTGGGCGATCATTTGCGGGACATCCTGAACCCCCGCAACGAGGTGTAGCCATGACGATGCGGAATGCAGCGGGAGCCGAAGACTTGTTGCTCGATGTGCAGGGCCTCTGCACCTGGTTCCATACTCGCGACGGCATCATCAAGGCGGTGGATGGCGTCACCTTGCAGTTGCGGCGGGGCGAGATACTTGGTCTGGTCGGTGAGTCGGGCTCGGGCAAGACAGTTACCGGATTCTCGATACTCGGCCTGGTGGGCGAACGTGGACGGGTCCGGGCTGACAGGCTCCGCTTTGATGGCGTGGACCTGCTCAACGCGGGGCCGGAGCAGATGCGCCGCCTTCGCGGAGGGCGTCTGGCGATGATCTTCCAGGACCCGATGATGACGCTCAATCCCACGCTGCGTGTTGATACGCAGATGATCGAGGCGGTTCAGGCCCATGATGCGGTATCGCGCCGGGCTGCCAGGGCACGCTCGCTGGATGTGCTTCGCATGGTCGGTATCCCCGCTCCCGAGGCGCGCCTGCAGGCCTATCCCCACCAGCTGTCCGGAGGGATGCGGCAGCGCATCGCCATCGCAATCGCCCTGTTGAATGAGCCCAAACTGATCATTGCCGACGAACCGACCACGGCTCTGGATGTCACCATCCAGGGGCAGATTCTCTATGAAGTGCAGAAGCTTTGCCGGGAAATGGGAACTGCGCTGATCTGGATCACCCATGATCTTGCGCTGGTATCAGGGCTGGCGGATCGAATGGCGGTCATGTATGCCGGGCGCATTGTCGAAACCACATCCACCGGGCAGCTGATCCAGTCGGCCCGACATCCCTACACCCATGGCCTGATGGCGTCGATTCCGTCACTCTCGACCCGGGGGCAGCGTCTGTTTCAGATACCCGGATCGACGCCCTCTCTGCTGCAACTGCCCAAGGGCTGCCCGTTTCGTACCCGATGCTACCGGGCCGACGCGCAATGCGAGCATGAACCGGAACTGGTGCCCGCCGGCGCAGACCACGATGTCAGTTGCTGGCATGCGGGAGAACAACCGTGAGCGCGGCCGTAATGCATACCGCGCAGCCCAGGCCCGAGACGGCCGTGGTGATGCAACTTGAGGGGTTGCGACGCGATTACGCCTTGCCCGCCGACTTCATGGACCGGTTCATCAGGCGGTTGCAAGGCAAGGGCAAGCCCCCGCCCGTACGTGCCGTCATGGGGGTCGATCTCGAAATCTTCCACGGAGAGGTGCTTGCCATCGTCGGAGAATCCGGCTGCGGCAAAACGACGTTGGGGCGGCTCCTGACCGGAATCATTCCTCCCACGGCGGGGCGGGTGCTCCATCATGGAAAAGACGTGTCGCGCCTGAGCGGTGTCGAGCGCAAGCAATATGAACTCGGCGTACAGATGATCTTCCAGGATCCGTTTTCGTCGTTGAACCCTCGCATGCGCGTGCGCGACATCATCGGTGAGGCGCCCCTGGTGCATGGGCTCGTGAGCCGGGCGGAAGTCGACGACTACGTATGCGATCTGCTGGTCAAGGTCGGGCTGGATCCCGATTACCGCGAGCGATACCCGCATCAGTTTTCGGGAGGTCAACGTCAGCGTATCGGGGTGGCAAGAGCCCTGGCGCTTAAGCCGGAGATCATCGTCTGCGACGAGGCGGTGGCGGCTCTTGACGTTTCCATACAGGCGCAGGTGTTGAACCTGTTCATGGATCTGCGCCGGGACTTCGACCTGACCTACGTGTTCATCAGTCACAACCTCGGCGTGGTCAGCCATATCGCCGACCGTGTCGCGATCATGTATCTTGGTCGTATCGTCGAACTGGCCGATGCGGGTACGGTCTTTGCGACCGCCGCCCATCCGTATACGCAAGCGCTGCTCAAGGAGCTCCCCGTATTGTCGCCCGGCCGGCGTCGTTTCGAACCGATTGTGGGGGAATTGCCGTCGCCCGCCGATCCGCCGGCGGGCTGCGCGTTCCATCCAAGATGCCCGCACGCCATGGCTCGTTGCCGCGCCGACCGGCCAGTACTGAGGCAGATCGCACCGGGGCACTGGAGCGCTTGTCATTTGAATGAAGGCTTCAAGGAGACAGCATGAAATTCGCAGATTCGGAATTCGACCCCTATCGACTGCTGATGCCCAGTGTCGAAGCCATACCGCTGGTCTGCGATTCCCCTCACAGTGGCTGCACCTATCCGGCTGATTTCGAGACCACACTTCCTACATCGGTACTGCGGTGGGCTGAGGATGCCTTCGTTGACGAACTATGGGGCTGCGTCCCTAGGCACGGCGGCACACTCCTGTGCGCAGAGTTTCCCCGCAGCTATGTCGACGTGAACCGGGAGCCGGACGATATCGATCCCAACATTCTGGCCGAGCCCTGGACGACCGACGTCCATCCCACCGATAAGTCCAGGCTAGGTTACGGACTCTTCTGGCATAGCATCAACGGCCGGCCAATGTACGACCGCAAGCTGTGGGTCGGCGAACTCGAGAACCGCCTGCAGACCTATTATGAGCCGTATCACGCGGCGTTGTGGCATCAGATCAACGCGGCGGTGGCCAATTTTGGCACGGTGTGGCATCTGAACCTGCACTCCATGCCTTCCGACACCTATGCCGTCATGGGGGCGGATCCGGCCCGGCAACTTGCCGATTTCGTGCTGGGCGATCGCGACGGAACCACCTGCGACCCGACGCTCACCGGCATTGTGGAAGACTACCTGGTGCAATGCGGGTATACCGTCGCCCGTAACGATCCCTTCAAGGGCGTGGCGCTGGTGGCGCGTATCGGCAAGCCTGCCGAACGTCGTCACAGCCTGCAGATCGAGATCAACCGCAAGCTCTATATGGATGAAGCCAATTTCGAGAAGAGTGACGGCTTTCCGACGCTGCAATCGAATATCGACGGGCTCGTGGCCCATCTGCGGGATTTCATCAAGGGTCTGTTGTAGGCGTTAGGCCGTACCGCTGTTGCCTGCTGCGGCATCATCATTCGGGTCTATGTACGCCCCGGCACTGTGCAGCTGTTCTTCCGTCTGACCGAGGGCTTCGATGGCCTGGCGCCCGGCGCGGCCCAGCAGCCTGTTGGCCAGCGCTTCAACCAATACCAGCGCCCCAACGGATGATGGGAAAAAGCTCGGTGTGTCGGTGGGAAAAAGCAGCACGACATCCGCGTGCTGAGCGATGGGCGCCACCTGGCTGTCGCAAATGGCGATGCAGTGGCAACCGCAAGACTGGGCCGCTTTTGCTACGCGCAGCGCCTCATGGGAGTACGGGGCGAAGCCGACGATCACCACCGCGTCCGACTTCTGCAGCGCTCTGAGCTCCATTTCCAGCAGTCCGGCATCACCACGCAGCAGCGTGATCGAGTTGCGGAAGAGGCCATACAGGTAATACAGCGTGTAGGCCGCAGCGTGCGAAGCGCGAAATCCGGCGATGTGGACGTGTCGCGCGCGCGCGAGCACCCGGGCGGCGTCCGAGACCCGGTCCTCGTTCAGTTCCTCGAGTGCTCGCAGACTGCCGGCCAGTGTCGATACGTGCCGGCTCAGAACGCTGCCTGCGTTGCGTCGCTGCATCGCAGTGCGCGCCTGCTCGGTATAGCGGCGCGGCATCTGATGCAGGCTGCGCACGAAAACCTGCCGCATGGCTTCCCACCCCTCGTAGCCCAACGACTGCGCAAGCCGCACCAGGGTGGCGGGCTGCACGCCCGCCGAAACCGCAATCCGCCGCATCGACTCCACCGGCACCTGCTCCGGATGATCGATGAGGTGCCGGGCGCCGATCTGGAATTGCGGGCTCATGTCCGGAAAGCGCGCCTGCACCACAGCGACAAGATCTTCCAGCGAATGGGGCGGGTGTGGTTTCTTGACCATGTCGGGAGGCGATGTCGGTTCAGGATTCGACCATTATATTGATTTAAGTGTTGCGGAGATATAGATTAATGAAACGTTCGTTGAATCCACTCCAGGTGATCCACCCATGACACACGTTTTCCACCGCAATCCTCGCCAAGCGCTCGAAATCGTCGAGCGCGGTGAAGGAATACGCCTGTTCGACCGTGAGGGGCGCGCATATATCGACGCCTCGGGCGGGGCTGCCGTTTCGTGCCTGGGCCATGGGCACCCGGAAGTCATCGCGGCCACGAAGAAGCAACTGGATGAAATCGCTTACGCGCATTCGTCCTTTTTCACCACGCGCGTGTGTGAAGACCTGGCGGACTTCCTCGCGGCTCGTGCGCCGGGTGACCTGAATCATGTGTATTTCGTCTCGGGCGGTTCGGAAGCCGTCGAGGCCGCCTTGAAGCTCGCGCGGCAGTATTTCGTCGAGCTCGGACAGACGTCGCGCCAGCATTTCATCGCCCGTCGGCAGAGCTATCACGGCAATACGCTGGGCGCCCTGGCCATCGGAGGGAACGCGTGGCGCCGAGAGCCCTTTCTGCCCATGCTCATGCCGGCTCATCACGTTTCGCCTTGCTACGCCTATCGCGACCAGCGTGATGGCGAAACCGATGCACAATATGCGCAGCGCCTGGCCGATGAACTCGATGCAAAGATTCGCGAACTGGGATCGGAGAACGTCGCGGCATTCGTGGCCGAAACCGTGGTCGGTGCAACGGCCGGTGTGCTGGCGCCGGTAGGTGACTATCTCCGGCGCGTGCGTGAAGTGTGTGATCGCCACGGCGTCCTGCTGATACTTGACGAAGTGATGTCGGGCATGGGCCGCACGGGGCATCTCTTCGCCTGCGCCGAAGACGGGGTCGTTCCGGATATCGTCACGATCGCCAAAGGCCTGGGCGCGGGCTACCAGCCGATCGGCGCCATGATCGCAAGCAGCCGTGTCTATGACGCCATTGTGGCGGGCAGCGGGTTCTTCCAGCATGGGCATACCTACATGGGCCATGCCACGGCATGCGCAGCGGCGCTTGCCGTGCAGCAGATCATCGAGCGTGACGGGCTGCTCGCCAATGTTCTGGAGCGCGGTGAGCAGCTGCGCAAATCGCTATGGCGAGAACTGGGCGATCACCCGAACCTTGGGGATGTCCGGGGCCGTGGATTATTCGTCGGCGTGGAGTTCGTTGCGGACAAGGCCAGCAAGGCGACTCTGGATCCGGCGCTTCGCACCCATGCCAAACTGAAGAAGGCAGCCATGGAGAACGGGCTGATGATGTATCCCATGGGCGGCACGATCGATGGTGTGCACGGTGATCACGTGCTGCTTGCGCCGCCTTTCATCTGCACCGAGGCGGATATCGAGGAGATCGTCTCGAAGTTCGCGGCTACTGTGCGTGCGGTGCTGGGGGAAGGCTAAACCATACGGTGACATTGCCCTGCACGTGTACCGGCGGTCGGCTGCCGCGCCAGTCGACCACCCGGTGCACCAGGTGTAAGGGTCGGCCGGCGTCCAGGCCTTCGAAGGCGCCGGTCATCAGCGAAGGTCCAACGATATCCACGCAACGCGCGGCGCCATTCCAGCACAGCGACGTCTGCACCATGGCATCGCCCGTATACCGGCGGTCGGCCCGCACGCGGGTAATGATGGCGCCTGGCGGAATGGCATTGCGCTTGGGGGTGTAAGTTACGGTGTAGGCTTGCCCCACGCTATGCAGCGCCGGGCTCACCGCGGAGTCGGTCCAGGCGTGCTTGGTGGCGTCTGAAGCTGCCATTGCCGAACCCAGGAACCCGGCAGACAGCACCACCCCCAGGCTTCTCAGTCGCGCTGCCATAGGACGTCCGGCGTGCCGCTGGCCCGATTCAGTGCGCGGGCGAGCACGAAGCAAAGGTCGGAGAGCCGGTTGAGGTAGCGGCGGGGCAGGCCGGCGGGGCTGGCGGCTTCATTGCCAGGGGCGGGCGTAGCAGTATTTCCAGGCGCCGCCGTATTTCCAGACGCACCAGTATCTCCAGGGGCAGTCTCGGCTTGCCGGACCGAATCACGGCGCTCCAGGGCAACCACGGCTCTTTCCGCACGCCTGCAGACGCTGCGTGCCAGGTGTGCCAGTGAGGCGGCACGGGAGCCACCGGGCAGAATGAATTCTTCCAGTTTCCCCAGGTCAGCGTTGTAATGCGCGATGGCGGCATCGAGCGCGGCGAGCTGGTCTTCACGCACGGCAACGTGGCCGGGTATGCAAAGCTCCGCGCCGACGTCAAAGAGATGATGCTGGATACGCGCGAGCAGGGCGTCGATGTCGGCGGGCAGTGATTCGCTGCGCAGGAGGCCGAATACGCTGTTGAGTTCGTCGACTTCCCCCATGGCGTCAATGCGCAGATCGTCCTTCGGGACGCGGCTGCCATCGCCCAGGCCTGTGCTGCCGTCGTCGCCGCCGCGGGTGGTGATAATCGAAAGTCGTGTGGCCATCTGTCTCTATGCCTGGCGCCCGAGAGCGGGAATCGCGTTATGCTAGGGAATCTTCCCTAGGGAGTTTATCGTATGTTCAGCTCTGCAAGCCTCAGGACCTCCGTTGCGGCCTTACTGGCTGCCACCGCCTGCTATGCGGTTCCGGCACAGGCGCAAGAGGGCAGCGGCTCCGGAGAGATCCGCCGTATCGACGCAAACGCCGGAAAGATCACCATCAAGCATGGTGCCATCTCCGAGCTCGACCTGCCCGCGATCACACTGGTCTATCAGATAGACCCCGCCCTGCTGGCGGGGCTGCAACCGGGTGATCGGGTCAAATTCACCGCTCGCCGCGTCAACGAACAGTACGTAGTCGTGGAAATTTACAAGTAGCCGCGGATAGCGGTAAGCACGAAGCAGTAGTCGTCTGCAACGAATGCGGTGCCCTTTCGGGCCCCGTTGTTCTTACAGCACGTATCGGGCTAGGTCCTCGCTCGCTGCGGTTTCCTTCAACTTGTCTTCCACATAGGCGGCGTCGATGGTGATGGTCTCGCCGTCGTGTGACGTCGCGTCGAAGGCAAGGTCTTCAAGCAGCTTTTCCATCACGGTGTACAGACGCCGCGCACCGATGTTCTCTGTGCGCTCGTTCACCGAGAACGCAAGCTCGGCCAGGCGCCGTATGCCCTCCTCAGTGAAGTCCAGGCTGACGCCTTCGGTCTCCAGCAGGGCGTGATACTGCTTGGTGAGCGAGGCGTCGGTGTCGCACAGAATGCGGATGAAGTCGTCCGCCGTCAGCGAATCCAGTTCCACCCGTATCGGGAAGCGGCCCTGCAATTCCGGGATCAGGTCAGACGGCTTGGACAGGTGGAAGGCGCCCGAGGCAATGAACAGGATGTGGTCGGTGCGCACCACGCCGTATTTGGTGTTGACGGTCGTGCCTTCCACCAGGGGAAGCAGGTCGCGCTGCACGCCCTGACGGGACACGTCGCCGCCACCATGCTCGGAGCGGGTCGCGATCTTGTCGATCTCATCCAGGAACACAATGCCGTTCTGCTCGGCGTTGTTCACCGCTTCAGCGCGCAGCTCTTCTTCGTTCACACGCTTGGCGGCCTCTTCCTCGGTAAGCAGGCGGAAGGCTTCCTTCACCGACATCTTGCGCTGTTTTTTCTTTTCGCGGCCCATGCCGGCGAACATGCTGCGCAGCTGTTCAGTCATTTCTTCCATGCCCGGTGGCGCCATGATCTCCATTTGGGGCATGGTCTGGGCGACTTCGATCTCGACTTGCGTGTCATCCAGCTTGCCTTCGCGCAGGCGCTTGCGGAATACCTGGCGGGCACTGTTCTCTTCGCGCTCGGGCTCGCCTTGCGCGTTACGCGGCGGCGGAATCAGCACATCGAGAATGCGGTCTTCGGCGGCGTCCTCAGCCAACGTGCGCACGCGCCGCATGGCGGCTTCGCGCGTGAGCTTGACCGATGCGTCGACGAGGTCGCGCACGATGGTCTCGACATCGCGGCCCACATAACCCACTTCGGTGAACTTGGTGGCTTCGACCTTGATGAAGGGGGCGTTGGCCAGTTTGGCCAGGCGCCGTGCGATCTCGGTCTTGCCCACACCCGTGGGGCCAATCATGAGGATGTTCTTGGGAACGATCTCATGGCGCAGGGGCTCGGCCACCTGCTGGCGGCGCCAGCGGTTGCGCAGGGCGACGGCAACGGATCGTTTGGCACGATGCTGCCCGACAATGTGCTTGTCGAGCTCGGAGACGATTTCTCCGGGAGTCATATTGATGGCGGACATGGCAGTAGCAGGTAGCGGGAAACCAGCCGGGGGCTAGAGCGTTTCCACGACGTGGTTCTGATTGGTGTAGATGCAGAGGTCGCCGGCGATGGCCAGTGACTTGCGCACGACTTCGTCGGGCGGCAGCTCCGTGTTCTGCACCAGTGCGAGTGCGGCGGACTGCGCATAGGCGCCCCCGGAACCGATGGCCGCGACTCCATATTCGGGTTCCAGCACGTCGCCATTGCCGGTGAGCACCAGCGTGTGTTCCTTGTCCGCGACGATAAGCATGGCCTCAAGGCGGCGCAGCACGCGATCGGTACGCCAGTCCTTCGTGAGTTCCACGGCAGCGCGCATCAGGTTGCCCTGATGTTTTTCGAGCTTGGCCTCGAAGCGTTCCTGCAAGGTGAAGGCGTCGGCGGTGGCACCGGCGAAACCGGCCAGAATGCGGTCTTGGTAAAGCTTGCGGATCTTGCGCGCCGTGCCTTTGATGACGATATTGCCCAGTGTGACCTGGCCGTCGCCTCCGATGGCAACTTGGTCGCCGCGGCGGACGCACAAAATGGTGGTTGCGTGAAATTGTTCCATGGAATCTTCCTGTTGAAGTGTTCACATGGGGATGAAGGCCTTGTTTTCAAGGCAGGTCTGGCGGCAAGAAAACGGGCGCCCAAGGCGCCCGTAGATGAAGAGGATGTCAGTCGCCGTAGAGCTTCTGCCGCATCTCGCGGCGCTCTTGCGCCTCGAGAGACAAGGTGGCGGTGGGCCGAGCCAGCAGACGGGCGATGCCGATGGGCTCGCCGGTTTCCTCGCACCAGCCGTATTCGCCGGCATCGATGCTGGCAATGGCTTGCTGCACCTTCTTGAGCAGCTTGCGTTCGCGGTCTCGCGTGCGAAGTTCCAGCGCGTGCTCTTCCTCGATTGTGGCGCGGTCGGCGGGATCGGGAACGAACTGCGTTTCGCGCAGGTTTTCCGTGGTCGCACCGGCGTTATTGAGGATTTCCTGCTCCAGCTCCTTGAGGCGATTGCGGAAGAAGGCGAGCTGTACCTCGTTCATATAGTCGGTCTCCGGCATGGCCAGGAGTTCTTCTTCCGTGGGCAGCTGTTCCGGAGTCATGACATTGGCTGTTTTGCTAACCATGATACATCCTCTTTCTTCTAATGTTTGTCCGCGAGCGGCACCCACGGGTCAGCCCCGGTGCGTGTCCGCTCAGGCGAGACATTGCTCCAAGCCCCGCATGAAAATTTCCTGGGGCAGTTTACGTCCTATGAATACCATCCTGGTATTAGGCTTTTCACCCGAAAGCCACGGTTTGCCGGGTTCGGCCCCCATCATCATATGTACGCCCTGGAACAGCATGCGTCGGTTGATGCCCTTCATGTACAGGATGCCCTTGTAGCGGAGCAGGTCCGGTCCGTAGACCTGAACGATGCCGCCGAGGAATTCTTCAAGGCGTTCCGGATCGAAGGCCCGGTTCGAACGGAACACGAAGGCACCGATCTCGTCTTGGTGTGCATGATGGTGATGGGCATGATCATGATGACCGTGATCATGGTGGTCGCAATGCTCGCCACACTCGCCATCGTGCTCGTGATGGTGGTGTGCGTGCGCTGCATCCGGGTGTTCTTCCTTGAGGAATTCCGGGTCAATATCGAGGATCGAATTCAGGTTGAAGCCGCTGATATCGAGCAACGCCTTCAGGTCGGTCTCGCCGAAATGCACGGGCGTGATGCTTGCGCGCGGATTGATGCGCAGCAGCCGGGAGCGCAATGCCTGATACTCCTCTTCGGTGACCAGGTCCTTCTTGGAAACCAGTATGCGGTCGGCGAAGCCGGCTTGCTTCTGCGCTTCTTCCTGGTGATCGAGCGTTTCCATACCGTGCTTGGCGTCGACCACGGTGATGACGGCGTCCAGCCGATAGTAATCGGCGATCTCGTCATCCATGAAAAAGGTCTGGCACACGGGGCCCGGATTGGCCATGCCGGTGGTCTCGATGATGACGCGCTCGAAATTGAGTTCGCCCGCCTGGCGGCGAACACGCAATTGATTGAGCGTGCGCATCAGGTCGCCGCGCACGGTGCAGCATACGCAGCCGTTACTCAGTTCGACGATCTCCTCGTCGGTGTCCTGGACGAGCAAATCGTTGTCAATGCTTTCCGGGCCGAACTCGTTCTCGATCACGGCGATGCGTCGGCCGTGATACTCGGTGAGTATGCGCTTCAGGAGCGTGGTTTTGCCCGCACCGAGAAAACCGGTGAGTATGGTGACGGGCACCATTTTTTCGGGGCGTGTGGCTCGGCTCATCTTGGATCTCTCGTGTTTCCCCGCCACACCGGACGGGGCAAAAATCAGTCTGCGATTACATCACAGAGGGCGGGTTAGGGCAAACCTCGCTCGCCCGGCAATCACAAGTACTGCAAAGGCCCCTCAATTCGGTCTCATGGCCCGACAGCCGGAAGCCCGCAAGCGCCACCTTGTCGGCGAGGCGCCGGGTCAGACCCGGGTCGCTCAGCTCTGCAACCGAGCCGCAACGCGTGCACACGACCAGCAGATCATGGGGCTTTCCCCCGGCATCATGGCAAGCCGTCCAGGCGTTGATGGCATCGAGGCGGTGAACCAGGCCTTCTTCTACGAGAAAGTCGAGCGCGCGGTAAACCGTTGGCGGCGCCGCGCCCTGCTGCACATCGCGCATATGCTCAAGCAATTCGTATGCCTTCAGGCTGCGACCATGATGCAGCAGAATCTCCAGCACCTTGCGACGCGTGGGCGTGAGGCGCTTTCCCCGCGATTCGCACAGCTTCTGCGCGGTATCGAGGCTGGCAGCAATCCGGGCGGCCGCCGAAGATTGGGTGTTCATGGTCGTTCTCGACTCGTATCGGGCTTCGGTCATGTTATAACATAACACCTTAGTCCATCCGCCAAGGCCTGACGGCCACGCCGCAACATCATGCTTTCCATCGCATCGCGATCCACTCAACGTGCCCCCATGCGCGGCTCATTGCTGTTGGCCTCCTGCCGATTCCGCCTGGCCATTGCGCTGGCCTGCGTCGCGGTGATCTGGCTCGCTACGGGCTGGGCCATGGGGTGGCTGTAGATGGCAGTGGCCGATCTGTCAGCGTCAGAGGCGCAACCCGTCATCGAGCTCGAGGAAGTCTGCCTTGGATGGCGCGAAAAAATGGCGGTACGCGATCTCAGCGGTCAGTTCCTGCGCGGTTCACTGACCGCCGTGGTCGGGCCCAATGGTGCCGGTAAGTCCACCCTGTTGCGGGGCATCATGGGCTGGGTCAGCCCGATGGCGGGCCGAATCCGCTTGTCCGGCCAGGCCGGAGATGACTTTGCCTTCATGCCGCAGCAAGGCGCGCTCGACACCAGCTTCCCCGTGACCACGCGTGACTTCGTGGCCATGGGGGCGTGGCGCCGGGTGGGGCCCTGGCGCGGCTTCTGTGCCGCGGAGCGCGAGCGCCTTGCCGATGCGCTGCACGCGGTCGGGTTGAGCGACTTCGGGCGCCGCCCGCTCGGCACCTTGTCCGGTGGGCAGTTGCAACGGGCGCTGTTCGCACGCCTGATGCTGCACGATGCCGGCGTCTATATGCTTGACGAGCCTTTTTCCGCGCTGGACCGGGCCACCACCGAGGACCTGATCAAACTGTTGCTGGAGTGGAATGCCCAAGGCAAGACCGTCATTGTGGTCTTGCACGATCTCGAGCTGGTAAGGGAGCACTTCCCTCATGCGCTGCTGCTGGCCCGCCAAGGGTTGGGCTGGGGGCCAACGCATGAGGTGCTTACGCCGGAAAACCTGCATCTCGCCAAGCACCTCTGCGCGGGAGACTACCTGTGAACGGTATCGAAGGCCTCTATCTGCCGTTTGCTGAATTCGGCTTCATGCGCCGGGCCCTGGCCGGGTCCATCGCGCTGGCGATGGCCGCCGGCCCGCTGGGCGTTTTCCTGATCCTGCGGCGCATGAGCCTCATGGGCGACGCCATGGCACACGCCATCCTGCCCGGGGTGGCGGTGGGGTTCCTGACGGCAGGGCTATCCATTACCGCCATGACGATCGGCGGGATGGTGACGGGACTGGTGGTAGCCCTGCTGGCGGCTGCGGTGGCCCGGCTCACGCCCCAGCGCGAAGATGCCAGTTTCGCCGCGTTCTATCTCGTCTCTCTTGGTGTCGGCGTACTGCTTATTTCTCTGCGCGGAAGCAACATGGAACTGATGCACGTGCTCTTCGGATCCGTGCTGGCACTGGATGACGCGGCGCTGCTGTTGGTGTCGGCTGCGTCCAGCATCACGCTGGTGGCGCTTGCGCTGATTTATCGACCGCTGGTGCTCGAGTGTCTCGATCCGCTCTTCCTGCGTAGCGAAAGCCGCATGGGGCCTGTCGTGCATGCAGTCTTCCTGATTTTGCTGGTGATGACCCTTGTATCGGGTTTCCAGGTATTGGGCACGCTGATGGTGGTGGGCATCATGATGCTTCCGGCCGCCGCCGCGCGGTTCTGGACGGTTTCGGCTGTGGGACAGATGGCACTGGCCGCCCTGGGAGGCGCAGTTGCGTCATATGCCGGTCTCCTGCTTTCGTACTATGCCAATGTTCCGGCCTCCCCGGCGATTATCTTGTGTGCTGGAATCGTGTATTTTGCGTCTGTGACGTTTGGTGTGCAGGATGGCTTGTGGCA
>JAJUGH010000025.1 GCA_029268265.1 Alcaligenaceae bacterium
GACTTGTTGGGCACGACATATCCTTTGGCACGAAACCGCTTCTTCCAGTTGTACAGGGTCGCCTCTGAGACCCCAATCTCCCGACTCAGGCTGGCCACCGTCCGATTGTGCGGCGGCATCAATTTCCTGACTGTCTGTTCTCTGAATTCTGCGCTGTAGCTGGGCACTTCTTCACTCCGACCGCTCCCTCAAATGTTAACGAAAAACGAGCGGACATCTATTGTGACAGAGGGGGAGGCGCTGGTGGCGGCGATCCGGGCCGTGCTGGCGGTGAGCCCGTTCACCGGCGAGGGCTACCGCAAGGTGTGGGCGAAGCTGCGGGCCGAGGGCATCCGTAGCGGCAAGTCGCGGGTGCTGCGGCTGCCCTCGGCCTGCTGGCGCCGCAACGCGGCGGCGGCCCGCGGGGACCGCGGGCGCACGAGGGGACGATTCTCACCGAGGCGCCGGACCTGATGTGGGGGACGGACTTCTCGACGACGGTCACGCTGCGGGAGGGTACGGCGGCGGTGTTCATCGCGGTCGACCATTGCACGGCGGAGCTGGTGGGCGTGCATGCGGCGGCCCGTGCGACGCGCTGGGAGGCACTGGAGCCGATCCGGCAGGGGGTGCGGGAGCGCTTCGGGCGGATCGGCGCGAAGGTCGCCAGCGGGCTGCGGTTGCGCCATGACCACGGGACGCAGTACATGGCCGACGATTTCCAGCAGGAGCTCGCGTTCCTGGGGATTGCGTCGAGCCCGTCGTTTGTCCGCGCCCCGGAGGGCAACGGGTGCGCCGAGCGGATGATCCGCACGCTGAAGGAGCAGTTGCTGTGGGTGCGGACGTTCGAGACCGTGGAGGAGCTGCGCCAGGCGCTGCTGGCGTGGCAGAAGGTATACAACGAGCACTGGATGGTGGGCCGGCACGGCCACCGCAGCCCGGCACAGGTGCGCCGGGATCACCACGCCGCGATGCAGCGCATGGCGGCGTGAATTACGCCCTCAGGCGTGTCCAGGAAATCGGGAGCGGTTCAAGTTCGTCCATTGCTGCCAGGTTGGCAATGAAGCCGCCGAGCTTGGCTTGGCGTTGGTCTTGCACGAACAGGTCAGCGCCAGGCTGGTGACGCCAGAAAGACGAGGGCTTGATGCGCGGGGTGATCATGGGCGACATCATGCCGGCTCACTGGCGACAACGGTTAGGGAGGTTTCGAGAAGTGCCCTTGTGGAACGCTGGGTTGGTGGTCAATGCCCTTCGCGCGGAGCCGTCGACGGTTTTCTTCTCGCCATCAACCTTGATGTCGCAACGGCCTGTACCGGCGAACGCGTCGATATAGAGCCGCGTGAAGCTCTGCTTGCTGAGCGCGGTATTGAATGCCACGAGGTACTTCTCAAGCGCCTCCAACTTGATGCGAGTCCAAGGCCCGCCGAAGGAATGCTGATTGTCAAACTTGTCGAATTCGTCGTCGTCAAGCAGACTGTCGTCCCCATCGATCAGCTTTCCCATCGTGTTTTTCCCCATTTGGCTGCCCGTCAACCCCAAGCCGCGCACATCAGCGTGGCGAGATCTCGCCGCGAGAGCACTTCTGTAAACTCGCGCCAGTCCTTCTCCGGCGGCATCATCGTGCCGGTGTAACGCAGATCAAAACCTGTCGCTTTCTTCTGCGCGTTGATGTACTCGTCCAGCTTCTCACCGATGGATTCGATGTCCTCAATCCATTCGTCTTTGATGGTGTCGGGCAGGGACCCGAACAGGTCGTAGCGATTTCGCATACGCTCGGACAGCCGCTCGTAGATCTTCTCGTCCACGGTCTGCTCGAACACCAGGTTGAGCATGTCGACAGTCTCGCGCCTCTGGCCGAAGCGCTTGATTCGTCCGATGCGCTGTTCCAGGCGCGTCGGGTTCCAGGGCAGGTCCACGTTGATCAGCGTGCCGAGGGTTTGCAGGTTGAGACCTTCGCACGCGGCATCGGTGGCTACCATGATCCGGATTTGGTGCTCGGCCACCATGCGCTTCAGGGTCTCGCGCTCCACCGCGACGCTGTCACCACGCTGATAGAGGCGGCTACGCCCCGCTCCGGCGTAAAGACCGATGGCCTCATCTGGATAACGGACCGCCAGTTCATCCGCGAGCCATTTCGCGGTGTCGTAGTACTGACTGAAGATGATTACGCCGAGTTCGAGCCACCTCTCCTTATCCAGGAAGTGGATGACGGCCTCCATCTTGGGGTCCGCGTCGAGCCGTTGAAGTCTGTCGATGAGACGTTCGAGAACTTCACGTTCCTCCTGCGTTTCAACGGCCAGGTCGGCTTCGAACTCGTCTCTCTCTTCATGCACGGCCTCCCCTTGCAACAGTCGTCGAGCTGTCGCGAGTCCGGCTTGGATGCTGGAGCAAATGCGCTGCTCCAGCATGTTCTTCATGAACCCGCTGCCCTTGCCGCGTTTGGCGAGTGCCTTGCCAAAGGCGCGTGCCTGGCTATAGGCCTCGCGGAAGTCTTCTGAAGTTCGAAGCGCCTTGCCCTCGAACAGGACGTCGAAGATCCGCGGTTCGGCCACCTTGGAGCGATCCGGGTGAATCTCGACCCCGACCCGTGTTAGCAGGTTCGCGTCTTCCAGCTGCTGTCGTTTACGAAGCACGACGTGCCTGACCAACGGGTTCTCACGTTGGAACAACGTTGCTCCGGCGATGCGCCGCTCTAGTTCCTCTTCCAGGATCTCTCGCGTCTCCTCGGCGAGGTCGGTCAAGGGGCGATTGGTTTGCCATTCTCCGTTGGTGAGACCCAGGTCTTGCCGGATGGCTGAGAACAGCTTGCGGGCACGTGGCTCGCTGGTGGACTCGACGCGCGGCAGCGGAGAGCGCAGCAACTCCCAGGCATGGCCGGGGTTCAGTACCTCTTGCCGACCGGCCAAGATCTCCAGCACTTCATCGGGCCGATGCCATGCCGCCAGGTCATGCCCTAAGACGAAGTGGCCTCGACCTTGGTGCAGGATACCCAACAGGTCCCAGAGGTCTCTCGGATCAGTTTGGATGGGCGTCGCCGTGCCAAGCAACACATGGTCCGCACGGGCGGCGACTTCGCGCATGAACGCCAGCAGTTCGTTCGGCGTTCCTGCGTCCCTGCCAAAGCCTTGGCGCGTGCGCGCCTTGTGGGCTTCGTCCAGGATGACGACACCGAACCTCAAGCCCAGCAGATGCTGCTTCTCCAACGAGTCCCGCATCATCAGTCCAGTGGACACGATGCCGATGCGAAGCGGACAGCGTGCAATCTGCTCGCGGCCCGCCGGAGAAATGGCGCGCTCGTCCGCATCTAGCCACACCTTGCGCACGGTGTCCCACCGCGCAGCAGGTATGCCGAGCTTGTCCAGCATCTCGGTCTGCCACTGCTCGGTGAGTGTCGCCGGCGCAAAGATCACGACAGGGCGTCGTGGCCCGTTTTCGCGATCAGAGAGCAGACACAGCGTCAATGCTGCGATGGCCAGCGATAGCGTCTTGCCCAGTCCTACCTCATCGGCCAGCAACAGCCTCACCACGCCGTAGAGCCGGTGGTGGCGCAAACACTCGGTCAAGAATCCTTGCTGCCATGGCTGCAACTGCTGCCCCTCGCGGTACAGCGGGGACTCGATCAGCGCGGCCGGCGCAAGGTTCTCGTCCTCATCAATCTCGTCGAAGACCACTTCGCGGCGATAGCCACGGCGATGCACTTCTCGGATGACCGCCTGGGGCAGCGGCTTGGCCGCATTCCAGATGTAGTCGAACTCCGCTTCGATCCAGGCGACCCCTTCGGGCGATTCGTCCTCCCACAGGATCTCGTAGTGCCGCTGCCAGCCACTGCGCGTCTCGTTCATCGAGCCGATGAACCCCAGCTTGCGCCCATCCGCCAGGGTGATCACCCCCGCCTTGCCATGCACAAAGCCACAGATGTCGTCCGGTGCGACCCGCACGGCCTGCCCATGCTTCTGCAGAAAAGCATCCAGGCGACGGTATCGATCGCGGTGCAAGAGGGCCTCGGCTTCCAGGGCGCGCTCGTTCCACCGCCCCAGCATCTTGCTTTCACGTAGTTGGGCAACCTTGAGGTCATCCGGGTGGATGTCGACGTTGCAGACGATCTTGACCTCGGGGATATCCTCCAGCGCCTCGCCGGCGACCTCGAACAAGGAGCTTGTGAAGTACCCGGCGATGCGCTTGTAACTGCGCGCACCCACCAGATGCTTCATCAGGAAGCTGGCGTCGAGCCGATGGGTGCGCGAAGAGAAACGCCGGATGCTCATCCGTCGGTCTCCTACCCGCCGAAGCGGAGGTTCTTGAGGCGCGCACCCAGGACCTCGGCCGCACTGCGCACTTCCGGCTCCGCCGATTTGCGCTCGATGAAGGCGAGTATGTCAGCCAGCAGCGCCCGCACTTCGAGGAAGTCCGCCATCTCAACGCGCATCTGCTCAACGATCACCTGGGGCTCAATGTCCTGCTGCAGCTGCTGCAGGGCGATGATGAGCCGCCCGAGGCGGGTCGCGCCGATCTCGGTGGAATCGGTGAGATCGCGCGAGGCGAACTCGGTCACGCGCTTAAGCCGCGCGTGATTGGGGCGCATGTCGCCCATCACGCGGCTGTAGTCGGCCACGCGGAAGGCCTTGGCGAAATTCTGGTAGTTGTCGAGCTTAGTCACGCCGGTGGTTTCCATATCCAGCATGCGGCAGTAGAAGCGCTCGATGCCGGTGAGTCTGGCCCAGGTTTCGGCAGATAGCCCCTCGGGCACGAGCAGGCTGGATGCGGTCTCGGCCGCCTGCTGCACGATTTCATCCACCACCGTGATCTCGCCCTTGGCGCGCGGGCGCAGCGCGAAGCTGGTCACGTCCTCGCCGCCGATATGGGTGTAGGCGGTCAGCACCTTGAGTGCGGCCGCATAGCCCGCCATTTGCAGGTCGGAATCGTTGAACACCGGTTCGCCGTGATGCGCCTTCACTGTGTCGTTCAGGTGCATCATGGTTTCGATTTGCCGCGCCACTTCCTGGCGCACCGCCGGCAGCAGACGCTGCTTGAAGCCGGTGCGCTCGCCAGCGACGCGCTTCTTGAGCATCAGGATGACCGTGCCCTGGACGTAGCCGCCCTTCTTGAGCTCGGACGTGGTTTCCGTGGCGATGTACCAGGCGGCCACGACCTGCAGGCCCGCCGCCCAGAAGATGCCGATCAGGTCGCCCCAGACGGCAGTGTCCTGGTGGGTGAACATCACACATTGCATGCCGTTGTCGGGCATGTGCTCGGCCATTGCCTGGTAGGCGGCGACCATGCCGCGCCGGAAGTCTTCGCCAGAACCCTTGATCGCCAGCGCGCGCCGGGAATCCCATACCCATTCGTCGAACGGCTTGGGCGGATTCTTGCGCAGCCACGCGATAAAGAACTCGGTGATCTCGTGGTAATTCACCGCATCCGCATAAGGCGGATCGGTGATCCAGAACTCACAGTCCTGTTTGGGTTGATCGGCTGTGGCCGTGATGACGGCGCGCTCGACGGGCGGCAGCGGCGCCTGGGCCATCTTGAACGAGGAAGCGCCGAACCCCAGCCATGCCCGCGTGGCGTAGTTATAGAAGGTGTTGAGCGCTTGATTCGAGAATACGCCCTTGGGGCCACCCAAGCCGCCGCCCTGGGCGGTCGCCCATCGGCACAGCTTGGAGTTGAAATCCGCTGCCTTGGCCACGTTCAGCCAGCCAAGAGGCGCCGCATTCGAGGCCCGCCAATGCTTCTGCATCAAGGCCTGCAGCAGCAGTTGCCGTGCATTGTAGAGATGGTGCCAATGCGTCCAGCCGCGCTCACGCACCAGACGCGTCGTTTCGTCGCCCGGCTCGATGGGCATATCGGGCACCAAGCCTTCGTCCTGCCAGCGACTCAGGTTCCCGGCGACGATCTCCTCCACGCGCCGTTCGCGTTTCAGATCGGCCTCGGTGGGCGCGGCGAAGAAAGTCACCTGCCGGGAGGCATCGAGCGTCTTCTTGGTGATCCATTGGATGGCGTAGAGCCGCTCCTGGAAGATGTCGTCCGGGCGCGGGACAAAGTCGCTCTTCTCCCAACGGCGCAAACGGTTACCACTGGCGCCACCGGGCACACGATAGTCGCCGCGCAGGGTCTTGATGGGGGTGCGATAGGTCTTGCCGTCGAGGGTGTAGACCATATCGCCGTCCTGCACGGTCCCTTTCTCCGCTTCTGCCAGCGCCTTGGGTGACGCGCCGCTGACCACCTCGATGTCGAAGCGTTTCAGCGCAGGGTTCGGCACCAGCTTGGCAACGGCGCCCTGCTTGGGGGAAATGACCCAGCTCGGCGACAGCGGAACCATCCAGCCGGTTTCAGGACAGCGGGCTTCCAGACAGTAGATGTAGGCCTTGGCCCGGTTGCCCTTGGCGTCGTGCTCCACCCCGAGCTCGGTCAACTCGCGATCCACGGCCGCGAACACCCGTTGCTGCTCGGCTTCCAGTGCCTCACGCTGCTCAGCTACGGCGCCGATGACGTGAAACGCGCCCCAGGTCAGCATGCAGGCAATCGGATTGAGGTCCGACGCATAGCTATCGCAACCGATGCGCGCCGCCTCGAACGGAATGGAGCCGCCACCGCTGAAGGTGTCCCCCACCCGCGGCCGGCGGCCGTAGCGCAGGATGCCGAGCTGCTCGACCAGTTCCGGCAGGGACTGCGCGTTCACGCCCAGGTGGGCGTAGTGGCGATTCACCGCTGACCATACCGGCGCATAGAGCCATTCCTGATCGACTTCCTCCGGTCGCTTGCACAGGCTCGCTTTCTCCTCGTAGCTGGCGAAGGTGGCCAGCGCCCGACGATAGAGCTCGAGCTTGTCATCGTCTGTGACATCGCGGCGCCAGCCGCGCCCGCTAAAGTAGCGCTCCGGATCGCTGATCGGGATCAGTTCCTGCAACTTGGTCGCTGAAAACGCCTTGGCCGCGAGCGCACGACGCGCCAGCCCCTCGTCGTCGAAGGCCATCAGCTTCTCGAAGATGGCTAGGTCGGCCTCTGCGTCGTCGGTGGGCGGCAGGAGACTGCCCAGTACGATGGCTCGTACCAGGATCAACGGCTTGCGGCCCTTCCAGTAGGAGCCGAGCCCGGTCAAGGTCTGGGCGGCAACCGCCTTGCGCTCCGTTTGCGCCTCGAACGACACCTTCTGTGCCGGAAAGACGGTTTCAATCAGTGCCGGGGTGTCTTGCAGTGTCAGCGGTATGAGAGTTGTTTTTGTCTGTGCATTCATTTCGCTGTGCTCTCTATGCCGTCTGTGCCAGCCAGCCCTGCGCCTGGAGCCGATCGGCGGCAATGGCGATCTGGCGCGGGGTGAACTGCAGTTTGCGGGCGTTCCAGGCGTGGACGCGATCCGCGACCTCATCCAGCCGCTTGACGCCCTCGTGTTTGATGACCCAGTGCACCGTGGAGAGCAGCTCGAGGCCGTAGGGCGACTCGAAGCCTTCCACCAGCCGGGTTACCTGATCGAAGCGGGTTCGGGAGCCCTCGTGCCGATCGAGAAAGGTTTGGGCCTCCTCAATGGCACCGGGCACCAGATTCAGTGGCTTGTCCGGCGCGTCGCCGCCGTCGGCATAGCCTGAGATCAAATGGCCTTCCACGGTGCGCAGCACGTGACGCAGATTCTCTGCATAGGGCCCGTAGGGGGCCTTGACGTACTTGAGGCGCAGGGGCTCGCCGGACTCCTGCATGAAGTACATCAGCTTGTGCACCTCCAGCAGCGTGACGAAAGGGTCGAGCAAGCCACCGAGGTAGCGGTGGATCAGCTCGACTAGCGCTGCCCGTCCCGCCGTCATCTTCGGCACTTCCCGGACATGGGCCATCTTGTCGTTCGTCGGCGCGCCCGCAGGCTCGAAGACGAGGACATGCACATCCGGCAGCGCGCTCAGCGCCTGCTCGATGCGAGGCCGTACCTGCTGCCAATTCAGCCCACCCAGTCCGCTGCCCAGCGGCGGAAGGGCGATGGAGCGGATGCCACGCTCGCGGATGACCGCTACCAGGTCGCCAAGCCCGGCATCGATGTCCTCCAGGCGGCTCTTGCCGCGCCAATGCCGCTTGGTCGGAAAATTGATGATGTAGCGCGGCAGGGTGAGTTGCCCCGTCTCGTAGACGAACATGCGGCCCGGCTGGACGTCACCACGCTGACAGGCGGCAGCGTAGGCCTTGAAGTTGTGGGGATACATGTTCTTGAACTGCAAGGCGATGCCACGCCCCATGATGCCCACGCAGTTCACCGTGTTGACGAGGGCTTCGGCCTCGCACTTGAGGATGTCGCCGGAGGTGAACTCGATCATGACCAGATACCTCTCATTCAGTAGTACCAATCCGCCAGGACTTCGACCGTTGGCCGGTGCCCGTTGGCCGGAAGGGCATTGATCACTTGTCGATAAATCACCGGCGAATGAACGCCGATGCGCTCGATGAGGTGCCAGGGAAAGCTGCGCTCCAACAGGAACTCCGCTTGCTTCCCTTCTTTGCATCGCCGCCAATCCCGCGCCTGCACGGCGGCCCAATCGATCTCGCCGAGGTGCGCCAGGTCGCTGCGATCCTCAAAGAAATACGAGCCGGCATTCGACAAAGTGAACGCCCAGCGCCTGCGTTGCTCATGCGCCCACGCAACCGTCGCCTGAAGGTCGGCCTCGAAGTGGAGGATTGGACCTTGGCCGCCGCGATAAACCAGCTCTGCGTGATTGCCCTGATAGATCAGATACAACATCACGGAGCGAGGGCAGAAATAGAACGGCACGCAGTCGCCCACATGCAGATCCGGATGGCTGTCCAGCCGCAACTCGCGCAGCCGGCGTGTCTTGATGCTGTTCATGCCGATCATCGTGCCTGGCGGAGCACGCCGCTCGACTTCTGCATCACACCACAGGCATCCATCCGCAATGATGGACGGCAGACGATCCACATGAGCGATGTGGTAGATCTTCGGCTGCTGCGGCACCTGCCCGTTCGTCATATTGCCTCGTCCCCGAACAGGTCCAAGGTCGGCCGAGATTCCCGTTCTTCTCGCTGCCCACGGCGGCCACGCGGGGCCAATAGCTCGCTTTGCGCCACGTCACCCAAGGCATGACACAGGGCAATGCGCCAGCCCTTGCCGGCGTCCCTGATTCCCCCCGTCGCCATGGCCGTCATCCCGAACAACCACCAACGCTCCTCCGGCCGCAGCGCCAGCCAATTACGCACAGCCACTGGAATCTTGTCCGTGTCCATCTGCTCCACAGCCCAGGCGAGCACGCACAGCTCCTTGCCGAGGAGGCGATCGACAGCGTTCTCACCGACCTTCCATGCACTGGACCTTAGTCCGTGGGCAGCCAACCTTGCGTTGAACGCGCGTTGCACCTCGCTGCGGATGGCCGTCCAACGAGGACGATCGAGCAGCACGCGGTCGATGACGGCGTTGTCGCTAGAAGCTGCCTGCAGGCCCAGATATTCGGAGATCTGGACCTTGCCCGTGTTGCTCTTGGGAATGAGCACTTTGAAATGATGCGGGTCCGAGGTCGCAGGTACGCCAAAGCCCAGCGTGGGCTGCGCTTGCGCTCGCTCTCGCGGGTCTTTGACGTTGGTGACCTTGGCTCGCGCCATACTTATTCCTCCTGGCTCACGTCGCCCGGTTTGAGTTCAACGCCGGCGAGCTTGGCGAACTCCTTCAATGCGAAGCCGGTATCGAAGTGAATGCCATCGGCGATGGCGATATTGACCAGCGCTTCCGGTTCGTTCAGCACCTCACGAATGCCGTTGATGACGCCTTCCAGTTGCGCCGCGGTAACTTCTCGATCCTGAAAACGCACAGTAACGGTGTTTTCGCCTTCGCCGAGCTCGACCCGCACCCCCTTGAAGCGGGTGGCCGACTGATCCCGGAAACGGTTGATGACACCGAACACGCGGTCGGTAGTATCGAGTGTCACCCGCTTGCTTTGCAGCCGTGCCGGCTTGGCATCGACAATCTGAACGGTCTTGTCGCCGCTGGCCGGAATCTGGAAGTCGGCCGTCTTGGTGGCCTCGCCGGCACGACCGTAAACCAGCAAGCGGTAACTCCCGGAACCAATTTCGAAGGGCTCGTCGTAACGGTTGCCGTCCTTGGGATTCGAGCCATCCAGCGTGTAGAAGAGCTCTGCAGGCGGCGTGGCTTCGAGACGCACGCGTCGCTTATCGGCCGCTGGCTCAACCTGATGACGGATCTTGAGATCGGCGAGCCAGCGCGTTGGCGGTGCGCTCTCATACTGACCTGTTGGCTCTTTGACCCAGAAGTACAGGGTGCCTTCACGCGTGGTGAAGTTATCCAGATCCTCGACCTTGTGATCCTTCTCGGACACATCCGGCCTGGTGGACCAGTAGACGATGGGGCTATCGCCACCATGACGCGGTGTCAGGCTCAGCACGGCTTCGCCCGTATCCGCCTTGATATTGACGACGGAAACGTTGACCGTGGCCTTGTCTTTGGGGAAGGGCCCCTTTTCGACATAGCCGTCTTCTCCCAGCCGCCAGCGTCCCTGTTTGAGCGCCTCCGTTTTCAGTGCGTCCAGACCGCCGGCACCTGGCATCCAGGGCCAGATGGGCGAGCACTTGGCGCGGGTGACGACATCCTTCCATGGCGTGCGCCGGTTATCCTTGCCCGATGGCCAAAGGTACTCCTCGGCCATTGCAAAGTACTCGTCCAGGTTGTCCTTGGTCAGCTCGCGCACCAGCTTGTAGTCGGCACGCGGGCTGGCCAATAGCGCTTCAATCTGTGCCTCCGCCGATTGATCGCCTTTGCCGAGTTTCAATCCCTGGTCGATGGTGACGCTGGCCAGCTTATCGCTGCCGTCCATAGGATCGTTGATCGGGAAGTAGAGACGGTTGTAGGCCGCGGACAAGGCCTTCGCAAATCGGTCCTCGGCCTCTTCCAGTCGATCCCGCGCTTCTTCGTACAGGGTGTCTCCAGCCTTCAGCCGCTTGTGAATCTGCTCGATGGCATACAGCTCACGCAGGCGTTCCTCGACCGCGTCTGCCAAGAGGCTGTCCTGCCCGGTCAGAACAAGCAAATTATTCTTTTCTTGCTGGTAGTCGAAGAAGTTCTGTAGCTCGCTGGGCGGCACCTTGCCATCGGGCTTGATGACGATGAGAGTGCGCGGCCCGCCGAGCCGAAGTTCGTCCAGCCTCGGCAGGACCTGAACATCCTGGTACGCAACCTTGCGCTCCGGCTGCAGGATGCTGGTCAGCCGATTGATGAGCGCCTGTTCGATCTTCGGCTGCGGCACCTCTTTAGCGTTGCGCTCGATTTGGCGCGACAGGTTCTCGGTTTCCTTGATGAAGAAGCGCTGCTCTTCGCGGTGCAGGTACCAAGCCGACTCGCGCAAGCGTTGCAGTGCCTGCAGGAACTCATCCGGCTTGCGCTGAGGCGCGGCCAGGAACTCGATAAGCTCGCTTTCCGACAGGCCGATACGACCGCCCACGGCGCGAGAAAGACTGGAGGCCAGTAGCAGCGTCATAACCTGCCTGGCGGCATCACCTCCAAGCTCATCGTCAATATGCTCGGCGATAGCATTGCCGCTGTCGGCAATATCGCGCGTCACGGCAGGAATCAACTTCGGCGCGATGCGCTCGATTTCGTCCTTGACCTGCTCGTCGTTGAGATCGAGGTGTTGGGTACCGATGAGGAAGACGTCGTCGGTTTCACGGTCCTCCACACTCTTGAGGAGGCGCGCCGTGAATTGCATCAAGCCACGGGTTTGCCGGAAACCCTCGTTCTCCTTGAACAGCGCGACAAGGTGCTTGAAGGAGGGATGGAACGGATAGGTCTCGCGGACCTGCTCGGCAATCTGCTCGATGCTGCTGGCAATGATGTAGCCGCCGTCCTCGGCCTTCTTGATCTGCTGCGCGTACTCCTCCGCAACGTCAGCGATGACACGCTCGTCGGGGAGCTCATCGATGAGCCGCTTCTTCAGGATCTCGTAGATTTCATTGCCGGCGAGCTGCACCGGCGTAATGGTCATTGCCTGCCGGCGTGCTTCCTGCTGAAGGTTGGAAATCGCCTCGCGAAGCGCCTTGGTTTGGGCGCCGTAGCTGCCAGAAAGATTGGCAATGACGATGGCGCAGTTGGGCAACTCCAGAGCGGCGCTCATCAGGCTGGACAGGCTGTACACCGCCATGTTGGCAAGGGTGCCCTGGCCGAATACCTGAGTGCTGGCGTTGTCGAGATAAGGCGGCAACTCATCCAGAAGAATCAGCGTCGGCTTGTCACCGATGATTTCTTTCCACTTGCGTTGATCGACGGCCTTGGGACCGTTGGCCCAGTAGGGCTTGATGGCATCTTCGGCGCCAAGCTGGCTTGCGATCTCACCCCAGATGTAGTTGTCCGGATTGTTGCGACCGTTGAAGGCGGCGATACGTGCCGTGCCAAAGTCCACACGGGCAGCGAGATCGGGAGGGAGGACATCGGAACGCAGGTGCGGGTGACGCGCCAGCAGGCCGAGCGCGATCATCATGTGCGTCTTACCGCCACCCATGGCTTGGGTGAGCTCGAAGACCGCCTGATCTGACTTGCCCGACAAGCGCAGCAGCCCCTCACGGAACAGCTGCTCCATGCCGTGCGTGACGAAGTTGCGCGAGAAGAACTCCCGCCCATCCCCCTCGTCATTGATGAGCTCTGCCAGATTCTCGATCCCCTGGCTCATCCGGTAGTCCCGGATGATCGGATTGAACCGGCAGGCCTGCTTGACCGTCTTGATCATGAGCGCACTCCGCTGTTGTTCTCGGCTTCGTCGGAGGGCGGAATCTCGATCCCTCGCTGTTCGCAATAGTCGCGAATCAGGACCTCGACCATGTTGGCGATGGACCGATGTTCGAGATTCGCCGCGAGGCGCAGCGCTTCCTTGAGAGCGGGATCGATCCGAAAGGTCAGCGTAGCGGTCTTGCTTGCGGCCATAGCCTCTCCGGAAGCCACTGCAAATGTACTGCATTCTACAGTATCGACTCGGCTTCGGCAATGCGATGCAAGTCGGCAATCCGCCTCGGTCTGCTGCCTTGCCGAAGCTCGGGATGGGTGGCTCTCCAGGCGTTTGGAGGGAAGTGGCGGGGGTGACCGGCGTCATGGACTGACGTTGTTGTTGGCAGGAGTCTTATGAACGCGCTTGGCATGGTATTTTTCGTGGCGTTGTGATACTCGGTTATGCTTAAGTAACTGAATACAAATGTGTTTTTTTTGCATTCGATAATTGAGTGGGAATGATCCGGGGCCCGGCATGAACCGGCACGGAAAGCTGCTGCAACACGGCAGAGCCCGCGTCACTGCGGGCTTTTGCCATTCCGGGTTGTCCGTCCACACCATTCATGCCAGAAACCCGATCGTCGGCGCTTGCCGGCCATCCTGCTTGAGCTCGCTTTCTTTCTCCAGCGCCTGAACCAGATCTTTCGCGGTGTCGATCCGGCGAAGCTGATGCTGGCGACAGACGGCCGCGAAGTCACCGGGCGTCAGGTTTTTCAGCTTGCGCACTGCGTGTTCATCCGCAGACTCGGGTTCATCCAGATGCAGCCAGCGGGTATAGTCATGCAGTAATTCGACGCTTTGGTCTGGCTTCAGGTAAGCAAAGCGGATCTTCAGATCGAAGCGGCGCAGCGAGGCAGCGTCGAGGTTGTCCATCAAGTTGGTCGAGGCGATGAAAATGCCCCGGTAGCTTTCCATCTGCGTGAGCATTTCGTTGACGAGCGTCGTTTCCCACTGGACGCGTGCCGTGCGGCGCTCCTGAAGAAAGCTGTCGACTTCGTCGAGCAGCAGAACCGCACCTTCCTGTTCGGCTTCAGCAAATGCGCGGGCGATGTTGCGTTCGTTCCCGCCGACCCACTTGGACATCAGGTCCGACACCCGCTTCACCAGCAGCGGTCTGTTCAGGGTACGCGCCAGCCACTGGCCATAGGCGCTTTTTCCGGTACCCGGGGGGCCATACATGCAAAGGCTTCCCCGACCCGTGCGTCGCAGGCCATCGGCCACGGTCTGAAGATCGATGTCGGCGTTCAGGTAGTCCAGGCGGTAGGGCAGGACGTTGGCGGCCACGATGGGGCGGCGATTCTGGCCCAGCAAGGCGCGACTGCGCTCCAGGGTTTGCACCACCCCTGCCCAGCGCTCCGTTTCCTCGGGCAGGTCGGCCAGGCTCACCACCTTCACGGCCCGTTCCAGTTGCGCGGGCAGCAAGTCGTTCAGGTCGGCCAGGGCGTCGAGGGCGGCGGGGTCGGCCACCTGGTCACCCACCAGTTTCTGCACGATCTGGCGCCGCACGGAGTGGGGCGGGATGCCCATCTCCACGGAATAATCGAAACGGCGCAGGTAGGCGGGGTCAATCTGCGCGTCATTGGTGATCCAGATCGTGGGAACGTGGTTGTCTTCCAGTGCCCGATTGACCCATGCTTTTGCATTCAGAGTGTTGATGCTGTCGCGCCGGGGCAGCCCCAGCATTTGCGCGAACGCCTGGCTGCCGGTGCCGGGGAAGATGTCTTCCACTTCGTCGAAGAGCAGGGCCGCATCGGACTGCTTGCGCAGGGCGCGCTGGCTGAAGCTGAGGCTTTGCAGGCGCATGCGTGGGTTCAGCGGGTCGCCATCGGAATCGGCATGGGCGATTTCATACAGACGCCAGCCCAGCGCCCTGACCAAGGCTTTGGCATATTCCGTCTTGCCCGTGCCGGGTGGGCCATACAGCAGAATGTTCAGGCCTTGGCTGCCACGTTCCATCGCGCCTTTCAGATAGCGCATCATCAGCGTCGTGTCGTTCTTCAGGTGCGGGAAGTCTTCCAGGGAGAGCGTGCCCAGTGGTGCCGCATGCAGAACCCGTTGACTCAGCTCTTCATCATTCGCCATCGGGTTCAGAATGACACCGCGCAATTCGCGCACGAGGCTGATTTTTCGCGGCAGCGGTTCTTCATCGTGGTCGATCTCGATCAGCCCCGAGCAACGCAGCGTGCCGTCGCGGCGCAGCGCCGTTTGAATGGCGTCGGCATCATGGCCGGTCACGATCGCCAGGGCGCGAAACAGGCCGATATCGGAAAAGGAGATACGCGAGGGTGACAACGCCTCGCAGAAGGCAGGGAATTCCGCCATGGCCGCAGCGAAGGCGATGATGCCTTTTTCCACGTCATTCAGCATCACAAGTTGCTCGAGGCGTTCGATATTGCGAAAGAGGGGCAGGGCGGGGTTCACGCCACGCTCCAGCCAATCGGCCCTGCCTTTCTTGAGAATTGCCCTGATCACTTTGCGCAGCAGCGGCTGCGTCAGGCGCAGTTCTCGTGGGGACGGCTGAACTTGCGTGCGCCGGCCCAGGTATCGCATGTAAAGGGAGGCGGGCAGGGTGCTGCGCGTCGGTTCAGCGGGAGCGTCATCGCTGAAAAGTGCATCAAGATCCTCGTCTTGCGTGCGCCGGTCGAAAAGCGCTTCCAGATCATGCAGCCCGGTGATGTCGATGAATTCATTGCTGCCAAACACGCCTTCCAGGCCGGCTCGCGGCGGGCTGTCCAACCACCCCAGGGACAATGACAGATCGATAAGCCACACGGCCAGCAGGGGCTGGTAATCCTCGTTGTCGCGGTTCGAGCGTGGCGCGTAATACGTTTCAGGTCCGATGTTCAGGTAACCGGGCAGGTGTTTCATGAAAGCCTCCTGTCATGTGCTTCATGAAGGAAAGCATAGCGCCGCCCTGCGACACGATATGTCGCATCGTCACCGGGTGGGATTAGGATAGAAATGAGAAAAGAATCCCAATTAATAGGACAAAAAATTCTATTAGTTTATTTCCGGCAGTTTTATCTTTAAGATTAAATTAAAAGGCTCAGTTTTGAAGCGTGGTTGTTCCCCTCATGTTTATGAGAATTAAATCCTAATAATTAGGATATATACGAGTGACACTTTGATGAAGAGCCTGACCGTCCATCATGAGAATGGATTCGCCCAACGTTTGATCCAGCGTTGCGGCGCAATTTTTCCGGATCCCATAAGCAGGAGCGAGACAATGCCCGAAGTGAAAAAAGGTATGGCAAATGGCCGGCGTGCTGGCGTCGCAGCAATCAAGGCGTCGGTGGCCGCCTTGGTGCTTGCTTTACCCGCAGTCGTGAGCGCTGCCGGCGATTACCCGACCAAGCCGATCAGCCTGGTGGTTTCCTACCCGGCAGGCGGTAGCGTGGATGTCGCGGCGCGCATTCTTCAAGACCCCTTGAGCAAAACGCTCGGTCAATCCGTAGTGATTGAAAACAAAGGCGGCGCGGGCGGCACGATTGGCACCGCCGCGGTTGCCCGGAGTGCGCCGGACGGTTATACCTACCTGATCACGCTTTCCTCGCACACGATCAACCCCGCCATTTACAGCTCCTTGCCGTTCGACACGGAAAAGGATCTGAAACCCGTGTCACTGGTGGCGTCGGCGCCCCAGGTGCTGGTCGCGCATCCCTCATTCAAGCCGTCCACCCTGCAGGAACTCATCGATTACGTCAAATCGTCGAAGGAAGAGATTCCCTTCGGCACGGCTGGCACGGGCTCTCCCAGCCATATCGCCGGGGAATTGTTCAAGCAGCGTGCGAACGTGAACATGCTGCACGTTCCGTATCGTGGAGGCGGTCCCGCCACGGTGGATGTTGTGGGCGGGCAAATTCCTCTGCTTTGGGTGTCGCTTCCTTCCGTGACTTCCTTCATCAAGAACGGTCAGCTCAAGGCCCTGGCGGTCTCGACGAAAGAACGGACGCCCGTGATGCCCGACATTCCTGCGGCGGCGGAAACCCTGGAGGGCTTCAATGTCGACTCCTGGTACGCGATCTTCGCCCCCGCCCATACACCGGATGCCGTGATCGAGAAGTTCCACAGGGCCATCGTGCAGGCCACGCAGGATAAAAAGGTCCAGGAAGCCTTCATGGCGCAAGGTGCGGTGGCGGTCGGCAGCACCCCGCAAGAGCTGAATGACGTGGTGACGACGGAAATTCCGATGTGGAAGGAACTGGCGCAGAAAGCCGGTATCAAGCTCGACTGACTTGGCCCCGATATCGCAGCTGAGTCGCTTGTTCTGTCTGGAGACAGGCGCCGGAGGCCACCTTCCGGCCGTGATCACGCAGACCTTTGGTTACGAGACCCACCCAGCTGCGCAATCACCCGCATGTAAATCAAGGAGGCCACCAGTTCCACCAAGGTTTGCGTCACGATGATGGCCGGAAGCACCGGCATCGCACCGGGGACCGCCAGAGCAAGTGGCAGCACGACCAATGAGTTGCGGGTGGCCGTGCTGAACGCCACGGCGCGCCTAGCGGGGGCGTCCAGGCGGAATAGTCCGGCAAGCGTCCAGCCGAGCCATGGGGCGACGATGGCAAAGACCACGTAGAGCGGCGCGACGCGTAGGGCGGCGTCGACCGCAAGTCCGATCTGCGGCACCATGGCCGCCACCACAATGAATAGCACCAGTGCTGTGGCGGGAACCGGCAGCAAGCTCAGCTGGGCAAAGGTGCGTGCACCTGCCATGCTGCGCGAGGCCCAGGCCTGAAACAGCGCGGCCAAGGTCAGGGGCAGGGCGATCAGGCTAAGAAGGGCAGTCACGAACGGTTCGGGTTGCACGAGGTCAGCAGCCGCGTCGCCCAGGAACATGTCGAGATACACGGGCAGCAACAGCATTTGCGCTATGAGCAATACCGGTGTACAGGCCAGCAACAAGCGCGCGTCGGCGCGTCCGATGCGGGAAAACGTCACCACATAGTCGATGCAGGGCGTGAGCAGCACGAACAGCACGCCAAGCTGCAGGACCGGTTCGGGTGGCAGGAACGGGGTCAGGAACGCGACCCACAGCGGAACAAGCACGAAATTGGACAGCAGCAGCACGCCCATAAAACGGATGCGCGTGAAGCCGCTGCCCAGGTCGGCGAGAGGCACTTGCAGGAAAGTGACGAACAACATCAGTGCGAGGGCCGGGTTGATGGCTGCCTCGAGCACGCGTGTCCCGGGTACCAGCGAGGCGAAGGCCGCCGCGGTAATCACGCTAGTGAAATATATGATGACCTGATGCTGTTCCAGGCGTTCGCCCAAATTCAATTCATTGCTCGCTTCGGCATGTCGAGCCGTTGTCAAAGTCCGAACTTCAATCGAAGAATAACCGGAGGTATGATGCACGACATGAGACTCCCCCCTGTTTCTTTGCGGCGATTCGCGATGCTGGCTGCGCTCCTGGGCGTGCTGGCAGGGCCTGTTCACGCCCTTCCGGAAGGGTTTGTTCACCTGTCTGAAGTAGCGCCAGACGTGGTGATCGATGCCCGTTATGCGGGCGATGACAATTTCGTGGGCCGGCCGGTCGATGGCTATCGGCGCAATACCGTCATTCTGACCCGGCCTGCTGCTGAGGCGCTTGCCAAGGTGAGCGAGACACTGGCGGGCTTCGGCCTGGGGCTCAAGGTCTTCGACGGCTACCGCCCGCAACCGGCGGTGGATCATTTCGTGCGCTGGGCGGCCGACTTGTCCGACCAGTCCACCAAATCACGA
>JAJUGH010000026.1 GCA_029268265.1 Alcaligenaceae bacterium
CACCGGCATGAGCATGACGGTGAACCCCATCGCTACGCCGATCGGCAGAACCGAGAGCGCTCGCTTCAGGGGTACGCGGCCAGCCATGACCGCACCTACTACCGTACCGATAGCCGCCACGCCCATCAGGACGGAGGACTGGTCCAGCCGATAGCCCAGGTGCTGTGCACCCCATTCGATCACGATGAACTGCAGGGTGGCACCGGCGCCCCAGAATAGCGTGGTGACCGCAAGCGAGATCTGCCCGAGTTTGTCGCGCCACAAAACCCGTACGTAGCCCGCGAAGACGACGATCAGTTTGACGGGATTGCGCTCTTGCCGCGGATAGGTGACGTTGGTGCGCGGAATCGCGAGATTGGTCAACGCAGCGGCCAGGTAAACCACGCCGATCAGCATGATGGCCGCTTCGGTGCGTGTTTCTACAAGGGAGCCGATAAAGGTGCCTTCCAGCAGAAGGCCGGATATCTTGGGGCTGATCAGCAGGCCACCCACGACCGTGCCCACGATAATGGAGATGACCGTCAGGCCTTCGATCCAGCTGTTGCCCTTCACCAGATCGCGCGGAGGGAGCATCTCGGTAACGATGCCGTATTTCGCGGGGGAGTAAGCGGCGGCGCCCACGCCGACCAGCGTGTACGCCACGAAGACCGCGGCCAGTTGCGACTGACTCGATATGGCCATGCTCTGGCAGGCGAACATGAGTGCACAGCCCACCATTTTGACTGCGTTGGTGACGAACATCACCCGGCCCTTGGGCAGCGTATCGGCAAAGGCACCGACGAATGCGGCCAGTGCCACGTAGGCCAGGGCAAACCACCACTTCATCATCGGGGCCATCCAGTCCGGGCCCTGCAAATCTGCGATGAGCGCGATGGCGGCGATCAGCAAGGCGTTGTCGGCGACGGACGACAATGCCTGTGCGGCCATGACGAGATAAAATCCTCTGTTCAACAGTGATCCCGGTTTTACGAAAGCCGGCCGTACGCAACCGGCTGTATGGCTCGAGGTTTCAAAAGTAACTGAGTATAGCGGCGCGGGGACACTAGAAACGGAAAATATTAACGCGTTTTTGCCGGCGGGGCTTTCGGTTCCCCCAGATGGCGTGAGTTATCATAGCCGTCGACCTGGGGCCCTTCCTTTCTCGATCCTCTCCCTGAACTGTGCGACTCACGCAAATCAAACTTGCCGGTTTCAAGTCGTTCGTCGATCCGACGTCGATCCCGACGCCCAGTCAGCTGGTCGGTGTGGTCGGTCCCAACGGCTGCGGCAAATCCAACATTATCGATGCGGTGCGCTGGGTACTCGGAGAGAGCAAGGCGTCCGAACTGCGTGGGGAATCCATGCAGGACGTCATCTTCAATGGCTCCGTGAATCGCAAGCCCGCCGGCCGTGCCTCGGTGGAACTGGTCTTCGACAACTCGGAGGGGCGGGTCCCGGGGCAGTGGGGCGTTTATGCTGAAATCTCGGTGCGGCGCGTCCTGACGCGAGACGGCACTAGCAGTTATTACATCAATGGCCAGCAGGTACGGCGTCGTGACATACACGATATCTTCCTGGGCACTGGCCTGGGCGCACGTGGCTACGCCATCATCGGCCAGGGCATGATCAACCGGCTCATCGAGGCCAAGCCCGAGGAGCTGCGCATCTTTCTGGAAGAAGCCGCCGGCGTGTCGCGATACAAGGAGCGCCGCCGTGAGACGGCGAACCGTCTTTCGGATACCCGTGACAACCTGCAGCGGGTCGAAGATATCCTTCGCGAGCTGGGTAGCAACCTCGAACGCCTGGAAGCGCAGGCCGAAGTGGCTCAGCGCTATCGCAGCCTTCAGCAGGAAGGCGAACTCAAGCAGCGCATGTTGTGGATGTTGCGAGAGCAGGCTGCAAGGGAAGATCGCCAGCAAAAAGCGGTGGCCATCGAACAGGCACAGGCTGAACTCGAGGGCGCGCTGGCTTCGATGCGAGCGGGCGAAGCCCAGCTCGAATCCCGGCGCCAGGCGCACTATGCCGCCGGCGATGCGGTCCACAGCGCACAGGGCAAACTCTATGAAGCGGCGGCGCTGGTCAGCCGGCTCGAAGCCGAAATCCGGCATGTGAGCGAATCTCGCAACCGGCTTCAGTCCCGGACCCAGCAACTGCTCGTGCAGCAACAGGAGTGGCAAGAGCAGCAGCAGCACTGCGTCCAGCAGTTGGAAGAACTGGAAGCGGAGCGTGAAACCGCCGCCGCCCGGGCTGAAGAACTGGCGGCCATGGTCGATGAAGCCCGCGACGGCATGCCCGAGATCGACCAGTCCCTGCGTCAGTCGGCCACAGAGCGCGATGCCTTGCGGGTGGAACTATCCAAGGTTGAACAGGCGCTCGCCCTGGCCGCGCAGGCGCAGCGTGACGCGGACCGCCAGCTGCAGTCCCTGCAGCTGCGCCGCGAACGCCTCGAGCAGGAGTTGCGTTCCGTGGATGCGCCGGATCCTCAGCTCATTGAGCGGCTCGAAGGCGATTGCGCCGCCATGGAGGAGCAGCTCGAGGAAGCGCAGGCGCAGTATGCAGAGCTGGAAGACCGCTTGCCGGCGCTCGACGACGCCCGGCGCGCGGCGCAGCAGGTATCACAAGATGAAGCCCGGAAGCTGGCAGGCCTTGAGGCGCGCCTGGCTGCGCTGAGCCGACTCCAGGAAGACGTGCAGAAGCAGGGCGCGCTCCAGCCCTGGCTGGAACGCCATGGCCTTGCTGAAATGGGCCGCCTCTGGCAGCGCCTGCACATCGAGCCGGGCTGGGAGACGGCGCTGGAGTCGGTGCTGCGTGAGCGCATGTCCGGCATCGAGCTGCGGCGTCTGGACCAGGCGGTGGCGTTGGGTGGCGATGCGCCGCCCTCGCGCCTGGCCCTCTATCAGGTTCCGGCGGCGGCCCCGGCAGCCAGGCCCGAGCTTGCGCAACGGCCGCTCGCGTCTTTGCTGAAGCTGGCCGACCCCGACCTGCGTAGTTTGCTGAACGTCTGGCTGGTGGGGGTGTACGTATGCGACAGCCTTGCTGAGGCCGTGCAACTGCGAGGGACGCTGCCGGTGGGCGCGGTGCTGGTGGTGGCTTCGGGCCATCTGGTGGACCGGCACAGCATCCGATTCTATGCGCCGGATTCGGAGCAGGCGGGCCTGCTGGCGCGCCAGCAGGAAATCGAACATCTGCAGCGCGACATCCGTGCCCAACGGCTCATTGCCGACCAGGCCGTCACCGCCGTGGCGCAAGCCGAGACCGCGTGGCAGCAGGTGTCCCAGGCCATGGGTCCGGCCCGCCTGCGAGCGTCCGAAATCACCGCGCGGCTGCATGATGTCCGGCTGGAATACTCGCGCCTGAAACAGCTGGCTGAGCAGACGGGCGAGCGTGAGTCGCGGCTACAGTCCGACCTCGCCGAAGTCCGGGGCCAAATGGAGGAGCTGTCTGCGACGCGCGCCGAGGCCGAAGACCGCTTCCAGGAGCTCGACGAACAGTTGGCCGAACGGCAGACCCGCTTTGAAGACGCCCAGATGTCGGGCGAAGCGTTGCACGCCAGGGCGGAAGCCGCCCGCCAGCGCCTGCGTGAACTCGAGCGCCAGGCGCAGGAAGCCGAATATGCGCAGCGCTCGCTGCAGACCCGTCACGCCGATCTGCAACGGACACTACAGCTGGCGGCCGAACAGGAGCGGCGCGCCAGTGCCGATCTGGAAGGCTTGCAGGGAGAACTCTTCGAACTCGATGCCGCCGCTGCCGAGGCAGGCTTGCAGGATGCCCTGGAGCAGCGCGCCGCGTGTGAGGAAGCGCTGGCCCAGGCCCGCATCGAACTCGACAATATCGCTGCGACCTTGCGCGGCGCCGACGAAGAGCGGATGAAGATCGAGCGATCGCTCGAGCCGCTGCGTGCCCGCATCACGGAATTGCAGCTGCAGGAGCAGGCGGCAAGGCTCGCCGTGGAACAGTTTGCCGAACAGCTGGACGCCGCCCAGGTTGACCGCTCGGAGCTTCGGCGCATTCTGGCTGAACAGACGCCGGAATGGCAGCGGGTGGGCTGGTTGCAGTCCGAAGTTCAGCGCCTTTCTCGCGCCGTGGACGCGCTGGGCCCGGTGAACCTTGCGGCACTGGACGAGCTGACAGCTGCCCGCGAGCGCAAGGGATTTCTGGACGCCCAGCATGCCGACCTTCTGCTGGCCATCGAGACCCTGGAAGACGCCATACGCAAGATCGACCGCGAGTCGCGTCAGCTGCTGCAGGACACCTTCGATGCCGTGAACGGCCACTTTGGCGAACTTTTCCCGCGCCTGTTTGGCGGGGGCGAAGCCAAGCTCATCATCACGGGTGAAGATCTGCTGGACGCCGGCGTGCAGGTGATGGCTCAGCCGCCGGGCAAGCGCAACAGCACCATTCACCTGCTTTCGGGCGGGGAAAAGGCACTCACCGCCACGGCACTCGTGTTTGCGCTCTTCAAGCTGAATCCCGCCCCCTTCTGCCTGCTCGATGAAGTCGACGCGCCGCTCGACGATGCGAACACCGAGCGCTATGCGAGTCTGGTCGGCAGCATGAGCGAGCACACGCAGTTTCTTTTCATTTCCCATAACAAGATCGCCATGCAGATGGCCCGGCAGCTCATTGGCGTTACGATGCAGGAGCAGGGTGTTTCACGTATCGTGGCGGTCGACATTGAATCGGCCTTGCAACTTGCCGAGGCATGACGGACTATCAGCATGACGCAATATCGAGATCTCGACGGGGCTGGCAATGAGTGATCTGCAAATCGGTTTGATTCTGCTTGGTGTGGTACTCATTCTTTTGGTGCTGCTGTTCAATTGGTGGCAGGACCGACGAGTGCGCAGGCAGATGCAGGAGCAATTCCCGGATCGGGAAGACGACCCCTTGCTGGGCGCCGCAGCGCCTCCCGTGGCGCGCACGCGGCGCGAGCCGGGCTTCGGCATGTCGTCCGCTGCCACGGCCGATGCGCCATCGGGTGACACCGACGATGATCCCGGCGAGGTGGATCCCACCACCGAGGTGGTGATCGATATTGCCTTTGCTCAGCCCGTGCCCAGCGAACAGCTGCATGCCGCCACCCACAGCATCAGGCGCGCCGGCACCAAGCCGGTGCGCATGTTTGCCGAACGCGAAGGCGGGGGCCATCGGGCGCATCTTCGCCCCAACGAGGCCTATGTCTCCATGCAGCTGGCCGTACTGCTGGCCAATCGGAACGGGCCGCTTTCGGAAATCGAATGGTCTGAACTCTGGACGGTCGCACAGGGCATTGCCGAACGCTTCGACGGTTCCATGGAAGGGCCGGAACAGAACGAAGTCGTGGAGCGCGCGCGTCGCCTGGACGCATTGTGCGCAGAACTCGATGCCATGGTGGGCGTGGCCCTTCAGTTGCCCGGCGCCCGTCCCGTGGCCGATGTGATGCGGGTGTTGGAAGACGCCGGCTTCCTGCGCCACGGCAAACAGCTGGCGTGGATGTCCGAGCAAGGCATTCCCCGGTTCACGGCGCTCTTCAACGGCCGTCTGCCCGGCGAGGTGCAGTCCGCCAGTGTCGACCGTGTTGAACTCGTTTTGGATCTGCCCAATAGTCCCGCAGACGATCAGGCCTTCAGCCGCATGGCAAGTGTGGGGCGTCATCTTGCCGCCGGGCTGGACGCCCAGCTGCTCGACGATCAGGGAAGACCGGTGGCCGACGGCGTCGACCAGGCCCTGGATCGCCAGCTTTATGAACGCTACGCACTTCTGGCCGACTCGGGCTTTGAGGCGGGGCAGGAACGGACGGCAAGGCTTTTCTCGTGAAATCGGGCGACACGCGGTCGGTGGCGCAGCACATCGAGGCCTTGCGCCGCGAAATCGACGAACACAATCATCGTTATTACGTGCTCGATGAGCCGGTCGTCTCCGATGCGGAATACGACCGGCTCATGAAAGAGCTGTCCGCGCTCGAAGAGGCGCACCCCGATCTCATCACGCCGGATTCGCCTACCCAGCGAGTAGGCGCAGCGCCGCTGGCCGCCTTCGACAGCGTGCGTCACGCGGTGGTCATGCGCTCGTTGAACAATGCCTTCGAAGCCGATGAAGTCCGCGCCTTTGACCGACGCAATGCGGAAGGACTCGCCGCTGCCGGCCTGCTTCCGTCCGAAGGCGGCGTGGAATACATGGCAGAGCTGAAGTTCGACGGACTTGCCGTCAGCCTGCGCTACGAAGCGGGCCAGCTGGTTCGCGCCGCCACGCGCGGTGACGGGCAGACCGGCGAGGACATCACGGCCAACGTACGCACCATCCGCTCGGTGCCGCTACGCCTGAAGGGCAGCGAAGTGCCGGACGTGCTGGAGGTCCGTGGCGAGGTCCTGATGACCCGCAAGGACTTCGAGCGCCTGAATGAGACGCAGCAGAAGCGTGGTGACAAGGTTTTCGTGAACCCACGCAATGCGGCGGCGGGCAGCTTGCGCCAGCTCGATCCGCGCATCACCGCGTCACGTCCGCTGCGTTTCTTTGCCTATGGCTGGGGAGAGATCCGCGTGCGTCGCGACGGTCAGGTCGATCTTTTCCGCCAGGAAGCGGGAGACGCGGAAATGCCGCGTCCCACGCACTCCGACATGCTCGACTGGTTCGCCGAGCTGGGCCTGCCGGTGAATGACCTGCGCCGCCGGCTGAAGGGCGCCGACGAACTGCTCGCGTTCTACGAGGACATCGGTGCACGCCGCAGCAGCCTGCCCTTCGAGATTGACGGCGTGGTGTACAAGGTGAATCAGCTGGCCGCGCAGGATGTGCTTGGCTATGTGGCCAGGGCGCCTCGCTATGCGGTCGCACATAAATTCCCCGCACAAGAGGAAACCACGCTGGTCGAAGACATCGGCGTGCAGGTGGGGCGCACCGGTGCGCTCACGCCCGTGGCCAGGCTCCAGCCCGTGTTTGTCGGCGGCGTGACGGTCACCAACGCCACGCTACACAACGAAGATGAAGTTCGACGCAAGGACGTACGCATCGGCGACACGGTCATCGTGCGCCGCGCGGGAGACGTCATCCCCGAGGTTGTGGCTTCGATACCGGCGCTTCGGCCGGACGATGCGCGCGAGTTTCGCATGCCCGAAAGCTGTCCGGTCTGCGGCTCGGCCGTGGAGCGTCTGGAAGACGAAGCGGCCTCGCGCTGCACCGGAGGCCTGTTCTGCGCCGCTCAGCGCAAGCAAAGCCTGACCCATGCGGCCAGCCGCAAGGCGCTGGATATCGAAGGTCTGGGTGAAAAGCTCGTGGACCAGCTGGTGGATAGCGGCCGGGTGAAGTCGCTGGCCGATCTTTTCACGCTCACCGCGCTGGAACTGGCCGCTTACGAGCGCATGGGGCGCAAGTCGGCGGAAAACCTCATGCGGGCCATTGAAGAGGCGCGCAAGCCGGCTCTAGAGCGCTTGTTGTATGCGCTCGGCATTCGCCACGTGGGCGAGACGACGGCACGCGACGTCTCTGCACACTTCGGCTCCCTTGACGCCATCATGGCGGCGAGCGAAGAAGACCTGTTGGCCGTGCGGGATGTCGGGCCGGTGGTGGCGGCATCGATACGGCGCTTTTTTGATGAACCGCATAACCGGGAAATCATCGCGGCGCTGCAGAAGGCGGGGGTCGAGCCGGTACACCAGGCGGTAGCGCGGCAGGGTAAACAGCCCTTGGCCGGAAAAACGCTGGTGCTGACGGGCACGCTGCCTAACTGGTCGCGCGACGAGGCAACCCGCCACATCATGGCGGCGGGTGGCAAGGTCAGCGGCTCGGTGTCACGCAAGACGGCGTATGTGGTGGCGGGAGAAGAGGCGGGCAGCAAGCTTGAGAAAGCCGAGTCGCTGGGGGTCACCGTCATCGACGAAGCCAAGCTGCGAGCATTGCTGGGTAGGGAATAGGCGCCGCGGCCTGTCAGCACTGCGCATGTATTAGCGGTGGATACAGAAAGAGCGGGCATCAGCCCGCTCTTTTCACGACCACGATACCGATCAGTCTTGCTTGATGTCGGCGTCTTCCACCAGCTTTTTCTGGAAGTCGACAACCTGTTGCTGACGCATCAGCTCTTCAAGTTGCGGCTTCACGTCTTCCAGCGGCGGGAACTGTACGGGACGTTCATCTTCGACCCGGATCACGTGCCAGCCGAACTGGCTTTGTACCGGCTTGTCGGCGGTCGTCCCTTTCTTCAGGCTTTCCACCGCCTTGGCGAACTCCGGCACGTAGTTCGATGCGGGGCCCCATCCGAGGTCGCCGCCGTTCTTGCCGCTGCCCGGATCGATGGAGTGCTTGGCCGCGGCATCTTCAAAGGTGATCTTCTTGGCGTTGATCTGAGCCAGGAGGTCTTCGGCCTGCTTCTGGTCTTCAACAAGGATGTGGCGCACCTTGTATTCCTTGCGGTCAGACTGTGTGGCCTTGAGCTTGTCGTACTCGGCCTTGATCTGCTCATCGCTCAGCGGGTTCTTCTCGAGGTGGTCGGCAATGAGGGCCCGCACCAGAATGCCCTGGCGCGCGAGTTCGAGTTCCTGTTCGACGGCCGGGCGCTTGTCGATGCCGGCCTTCTGCGCGGCATGCACGGCGACCAGACGGTGAATCATTTCCTGCTTGACCTGCTCACGAAGCTCGGGAGAATCCTGCGCTCCCTGTTCGACGAGCAGTGCGACGAACTGGTTCAGCTGCTCTTCAGTGATGGATTTCCCGTTGACGGAGGCGATCTCCTTGGCATGGAGCGGCAAGGCCAGCGCGCATGCTGCGGCGAGTAAGACGAGTCTCTTCATGAAGTTCCTTTACGTTGCAGCCTTGGCTTCAATGGCCAGGGCATGGATGGGATAGGGCATCAGGTCGCGGACGAGATCATACACAAGCCGATGGCTCGCAACCGTGCGCAGGCCCTGGAAGCGGGGAGAGACGATCCTGACGCGGAAATGGCTGGCGCCATCGCGGCTGCCGGCATGGCCGACATGCATATGGGATTCGTCGATGACTTCGAGTTCTAGGGGATCAAGCGCGGAAAGGCGTTCGCGCAGGAGTTCCATTCTTTCGGTATTCATGCTGTTACTTGTGTTCCTGCGGCAACCGCGAGGCGGGCGCGTCTTCCTTCATATAGCGGCTCAGCCAGACCGACTGGCCGATGACGAAGATCACCATGAGCACCATGAGGCCGAAGACCTTGAAGTTGACCCACTGTGCTTCGGTGAACTGGCCGGAAAATGCCACGTAGAGATTCAGGGCGCCGCAAACCACGAAAAATCCCGCCCAGCTGAGATTCAGCTTGTCCCAGGCAACGGTGGGCATGTCGATCTGCCCCCCCATGAGCTTCTGCATCAGGTTGCGCTTGAAGAACAGCCTGCCGCCCAGCAGCGCGCCGGCAAATACCCAATACAGCACGGTGGGCTTCCACTTGATGAAGGCTTCGTTCTGGAACAGAAGGGTGGCTCCGCCAAAGACGATGATCACCCCCAGGTTGATCCAGTGCATCGTCTCGATGGTCTTGCCGCGCAGCTTCAGCCATACGAACTGCAGGATGCCGGCGGCGATCGCCACCGCAGTGGCGGTGAAGATATCCGCCATTTTGAAGGCAATGAAGAAAAGAATGAGGGGAAAGAGGTCGAAAAGAAATTTCTTCATTGATCTTCAGGCTCGAACTTCATGGACAGCGAATTGATGCAGTACCGCAGGCCCGTGGGTTCGGGGCCGTCCGGGAACACGTGGCCAAGGTGCGAATCGCACACGTTGCACAGGACTTCAGTGCGCACCATGCCATGGCTGGTGTCGGTTTCCTCGCGCACCTTGGCCGGGTCTAGCGCCTGGAAGTAGCTGGGCCAGCCGCAACCGGCGTCGAACTTGGTGTCCGAAGCGAACAGGGCCGTGCCGCAACCGACACAGCGATAGATGCCGGGCGTGAAGGTGTCCCAGTAGCGGCCGGTGAAGGGGCGTTCGGTGCCCTTGCGCCGCGTGACGTGGAACTCTTCCGGCGACAGCAGTGCCTGCCATTCTTCGTCGGTACGTGTGATTTTTTCCACTTCGAGAAGCTCTCCAAATTGGCCACTACACATGTTAATCGACTTCATCCGGCAATAAGGGTTCCCGACGTAATAATCCGATTTAAAGCATCACTGGAAAACACCTATTCTTCAGGTTTGTAGCAACGTGATACGCTAAATTGATAGACGGGCCAATTATTGTATAACTTGAGCCGCCGCCTCTCCCGTCGGGCAAATTCCCGTGCTCACATGGAGACAAACAATGAATCGAAAGCAGTCCATTCGTCTTTCGGTACTGGCTGGGGCGGTCGCGCTGGCACTGCCGCTCATGGCATCCGCGCAGATCAAGGTCGGGATCACGATCGCAAGCACGGGACCCGCCGCGTCGCTGGGTATCCCCGAGCGTAACACCGTTTCCTTGCTGCCTACCGAGGTCGAAGGCCAGAAGATCGAGTACATCGTACTTGATGACGGCACCGACACCACGGTGGCCGTTCGCAACATGCGCAAGCTCATCACTGACGACAAAGTAGACGTCGTGGTCGGCACTTCGGTGAGCCCCGGTTCGCTGGCCATGGTCGATGTGGCGGGCGAAACCAAGACTCCCATGATCAGCGTGGCGGCCAACGCCCGTATCGTCGAGCCGGTCGAAGGCGCACGCGAATGGGTGTTCAAGACTCCGCAGAACGACCAGCTCATGGCGGACGCCCTGGCGGAAGCGATGGTCAAGCACGGCGTCAAGACGCTCGGCTACATCGGCTACAACGATGCCTACGGCGAAGGCTGGCTCAGCGTGATGACGGCAGCCGCCGAAAAGCGCGGTATCAAGATAACGGCCGTCGAGCGTTACAACCGTACGGACACCAGTGTTACGGGCCAGGCCCTCAAGCTGGTGGCAGCCAAGCCTGATGGCATTCTGGTGGCCGGCTCCGGCACGCCGGTGGCGCTGCCGCAAAGCGAGCTGAAGAGCCGCGGCTACAAGGGCATCATGTATCAGACCCACGGCGCGGCCAATGCGGACGTCCTGCGCGTCTGTGGCAAGGACTGCAATGATATGTACCTGCCGGCCGGCCCGCTGCTGGTGGCTGACCAACTGCCCGATGACAATCCGGTGAAGAAGACGGCGCTGGAGTACAAGGAAAAGTACGAAGCGAAGTACGGCCCCGGCACCATCAACACCTTCGGCGGCCATATGTGGGATGCCGGGCTGCTGATCCAGGCCGCCATTCCGGGTGCCCTGAAGAGCGGTGCCAAGCCCGGCACGCCCGAGTTCCGCGCTGCGCTGCGCGATTCGCTCGAGCAGGTGAAGGATCTTCCCGTTTCGCAGGGCGTCTTCTCCATGTCTCCCACCGACCATGCCGGATTCGACGAACGTGCCCGCGTCATGGTGAAGGTGGTCGACGGCAAGTGGACCTATCAACCCGACCTCTGATCTTCCACTTCTCTCTCGTTCCCTCAAGACGTACCGGCTTGCCAAGGCCGGTACGTCTTTCCAGATGAATCCCACGCGGAGCGCGGCTGGCGTTCCGCCGTATAGGTGTAGTTCGTAATGGATTCAACGATTGTTCTCATCCTCCTGCAGGACGGAGTGATGAACGGGGCCATCTATGCGCTGCTCGGGCTGGCGCTGGTGCTGGTCTTCGTGGTCACGCGCGTGATCTTCATCCCTCAGGGCGAGTTTGTGGCTTTCGGAGCCCTGACGCTTGCCTTCATTTTCGATGGCCGCATGCCGGGTACCGTCCCCATGCTGCTGATCCTCGGTGTGCTGGTATTTCTGGTCGAGCTGTTTGCCGCGTGGCGCAGTCGTCAATGGTCGGGACTCGGCAAGACGGCTAGCTGGACCCTGCTGCTGCCTTTCGTGCTGTATATGCTGGCGCCATATGTGGTCGGTGCCGATACTTCGCTATGGGTCGCCGTACTGTTCTCTCTGGCGTTGGTCGTGCCCATGGGCCCCATGCTGTATCGGCTGGTGTACCAGCCCGTGGCCGAAGCCAGCGTGCTCGTGCTGCTCATCATTTCGGTGGCGCTGCATTTCGCCATGACCGGCCTGGCGCTGGTTTTCTTCGGCGCTGAAGGCTGGCGCACGCCTCCGTTTGTGGAAGGGCAGGTCGACATGGGCCCGGTTACGTGGTCCGCGCAGACTTTCTTCGTGCTCGGCACCTGCGCGGCGCTCATCGTGGCCCTGTGGGTGTTCTTCGGTAAAACGCTTTATGGCCGTGCCTTGCGGGCCACCGCCGTCAACCGCCGCGGAGCCCGTCTGGTGGGCATCAGCACCAATATGTCGGGCAGCCTTACATTTACCCTGGCCGCCGCTATCGGTGCGCTATCAGGCATGCTGATCGCGCCCGTCACGACCATCTACTATGACACCGGTTTCCTGATCGGCCTGAAAGGCTTCGTCGCCGCCATTTTCGGTGGGCTGCTCAGCTATCCCATCGCCGCCATCGGCGCGATGGGTGTGGGCATTCTCGAATCCTTCTCGTCCTTCTGGGCCAGCGCCTACAAAGAGGTCATCGTCTTCACGCTGATCATCCCCGTGTTGCTGTGGCGCTCGTTCGGCGCCAAGCATGTCGACGATGAGGAATGAGCCATGAATCGCATTCTGCTGTATATCGTCATCGCCGTGATTGCGCTGCTTCCCCTGCTGCCGATCACGCCCGCTTTCTGGATCACTCATCTGAACTATGTGGGCCTTGCCAGTCTGGTCGTGCTGGGGCTGGTCGTACTGACGGGGGTTAGCGGCCTTACGTCGTTCGGGCAGGCAGCTTTTGTAGGCATCGGCGCCTACGCGACGGCCTGGCTCACCACGGCCATGGACTGGTCGCCCTGGCTCGCACTGATTGTGGCGCTGGCCATCACGTTTGCGGCCGCCTACATATTGGGCGCCCTGACGCTTCGGCTCTCCGGCCACTATCTCCCGCTCGGGACCATCGCGTGGGGTCTGTCGCTGTACTACCTTTTCGGGAATATGGCTTTTCTGGGCCAGCACGACGGCATAGCAGGCATTCAGCCGCTGGATATTTTTGGGTTCTCGCTTGCCGAAGGCGGCCGTATCTACTATCTGATCTGGGTCTGCGTGTTGCTCGGCCTGTGGGGCACCCGGAATCTGCTTGATTCCCGCCCGGGCCGCGCCATCCGCGCGCTGAAAAGCGGGCAGGGCATGGCCGAATCCTTCGGGATCGACACGGCTCGGTACAAGGTCATCGTCTTCGTCTACGCCGCCTTGCTGGCCTGCCTGTCCGGCTGGATCTACGCCCACATGCAGCGGGCGGTCAGTCCCAGCCCCTTCGGCCTGAATTACGGTATCGAATACCTGTTCATGGCGGTCGTGGGTGGCGCCAGCAGCGTCTGGGGTGCCGTGGTCGGAGCCGGGCTGATTCTCACCCTGAAAGACCAGCTTCAGAACGTGCTGCCGGCCATCTTCGGTTCGAGCAGCAACTTCGAGCTGATTGTGTTCGGGGTGTTAATGGTTCTGGTCCTGCAATATGCGCGTGACGGCGTCTGGCCGATCCTGGCCCGCTGGTGGCAGATCCTCACGCCGGGCAGCACCGAAGTCCGCCGTCGCGAAGCGCCGCCGCAAGCCCCCGCGCTGGCTCAGCGGCCTCGCCCTGAAGCCGGTACGGTCGTGCTCGAAGTTGAATCCATACGGAAGGAATTCGGTGGACTCGTTGCGGTGAACGACATCAGCTTCCGGCTGCGCGCCGGGGAGATTATGGGGCTGATCGGGCCCAACGGCGCCGGCAAGAGCACCACTTTCAACCTCATTACCGGTGTATTGAAGGCCACCAGCGGCCGCGTCCGCTTCCTGAAAGACCGGCTGGATGTCCTGCCCGCTCGCGAAATCTCGCGGCTGGGGGTAGGCCGCACGTTCCAGCATGTGCAGCTTCTGCCCACCATGACGGTTCTCGAGAACGTGGCCTTGGGCGCTCACCTGCGCCGCAATGTCGGGGTGGTGTCGGCGGCGCTGCATACCGACCGCAGTATCGAAGCCGAGCTGCTGCACGAAGCCGCAGTGCAGCTCGAGCGTGTGGGGCTGGCCGACTACATGTATGAGCAGGCGGGCAACCTGGCGCTGGGCCAGCAACGCATCCTCGAGATCGCGCGGGCCCTGGCCTCCGATCCGGTGCTTCTGTTGCTTGATGAGCCGGCTGCCGGCCTGCGCTACAAGGAAAAGCAGGAGCTCGCGGCGGTGCTTGACCAGTTGCGCCAGGAAGGCATGAGCATCCTGCTCGTCGAGCACGATATGGATTTCGTCATGAATCTCACTGACCACATCGTCGTGATGGACTTCGGTACCAAGATCGCCGAAGGCCGCCCCGAAGAGATCCAGACGCATCCGGCCGTGCTGGAAGCCTATCTGGGCGGCATTGATGATGACCTTGACATAGAACCGGCGCCGGCTGCGCAACCTTCATCCGCGCAACCGGTTACGACATCCGGGCCTGCGGCTGCAGTGGCGGAAAGGGGATGAGCATGACTACCAAAAACAAACCCAAGCATCCCGTATTGAAGGTCACTGATCTCTCTGCCCGCTACGGCAAAGTCACGGCGGTTTCCAATGCGAACATCATGGTGGCCCGAGGCAGCATCGTCACGGTCATCGGTGCCAATGGTGCCGGCAAGTCCACCTTGCTCAACGCCATCATGGGCTCCCTGCCGCTATCCGGCAACAGCACGGGGGCCGTGGAGTACCTGGGCGTCGATGTCGGTGGGTGGCAGGTGGAAAGACGCGTTTCCAGCGGGGTATCCCTGGTGCCGGAACGCCGGGAACTGTTCGGCAGCATGACGGTTGAAGACAACCTGCTGCTGGGCGGGTTTCGTCTCTACCGCGCCGGCAAGCATGGCTGGAAGGAAACGATAGACGAAGTCTACGAACTGTTTCCACGGCTCAAGGAAAGGCGCAACCAGCAGGCCGGTACGCTCTCCGGCGGCGAGCGTCAGATGCTGGCCGTGGGCCGTGCCCTGATGGCCCAGCCGCAACTGCTCATGCTGGATGAACCCAGTCTGGGGCTGGCCCCGCTCATCGTTCGCGAGATCTTCCACATCATCGGCCGCCTGCGCAGCACGGGTGTGGCCATCTTGCTGGTGGAACAGAATGCCAGGGCGGCCCTTCAGGTGGCCGACTATGGTTATGTCCTGGAAACGGGCGAGGTCGTGCTGGAAGGCAAGGCTCGCGAGCTGGCCGATAATCCCCGGGTGATCGAAAGCTATCTGGGCCTGGGCCAGAAGAAGAAGGAAGCCGCCGAAATGGTGTGACGCTTCCCCGGAATGGAAAGGGCGGAACTGGCAAAGCCACTTCCGCCCTTTTTGTTGGTCCATTCAAGCCGCCGACCGCATTGCCACCGGCGGCTTGAATGAGGTGCCGCTTACGCGGCCGCCTTGCGGCGATCGTAACGGTGCAGAATCTCGCCGATGATGCCGCGGCGGAAAGCCATCACGCAGACGATGAAGATCAGGCCGATCACCATGGTGACGGATTCGCCCAGAACCTGGAACCATTCGATGCCCGTCCATTGGCTCAAGCTGCGGCCAAATTCGCCCACCTTGTTTTCGAGCACGACCACGATGACGGCGCCCAGTACCGGCCCCAGGAAGGTGCCCAGGCCGCCGATCAGCGTCATCAGGATAACTAGCCCGGACATCTGCCAGGTGGCGTCGGAAAGCGTTGCCGATACGAAGACCAGCGACTTGGTGGCACCCGCCAGTCCGGCGAGCGTGGCGGAAATCACGAAGACCAGCAGCTTGAAGCGCGCGACGTCATAGCCCAGCGACACGGCCCGCGCCTCATTCTCACGTAGCGCCTTCAGCACTTGCCCGAAGGGCGAGTTCACGGTGCGCCAGCAGATCATGAAGCCGATGATGAAGATGGCCAGTACGACGTAATAGAGGTACAGGTCGTTGGAGAGGTCGATGCCCAGAATGGAGCCGCGCGGGATCCCCTGCAGCCCGTCTTCGCCGTGGGTGAAGGGCGCCTGCAGGAAGTAGAAGAACAGCATCTGAGCCATGGCCAGGGTGATCATGGCGAAGTAGATGCCGCTGCGGCGAATGGCCAGGGCGCCCATGATGAGCCCCAGAGCGGCGGCCACCGCCGTACCGAACAGCAGGCCCAGTATGGTGGGAAAGCCCCACACCACAAGCGAATGCCCGGTGGCGTAGGCAGCGCCGCCCAGGAAGGCAGCATGGCCGAAGGACAGCAGGCCGGTGTAGGCCAGCAGCAGGTTGAAGGCGCAGGCGAACAGCGCATAGCACATGATCTTCATGATGAAGATCGGGTAAGCGCCCACGGCCGGCAGCAGCGCGATCAAGACTGCAAGTATGAGATAGCTTGCCAACTGACGGTTCAATTTTCTTTCCCGAAAAGACCTGCGGGGCGCAGCAGAAGCACAATGACCATAATGATGAACACGACGGTGTTCGACGCCTCGGGCCAGAACACCTTGGTGAGACCTTCGATGACGCCCAGGCCCAGGCCGGTGACGATGGAACCCATGATGGAACCCATGCCGCCGATCACCACCACCGCAAACACGACGATGATGAGGTTGGAACCCATGAGCGGTGAGACCTGCATCACCGGCGCGGCCAGCACGCCGGCGAAGCCGGCCAGCGCCACACCGAAGCCGTAAGTTAGCGTCACCATGCGGGGTACGTTCACGCCGAAGGCTTCGACCAGTTTGGGGTTTTCAGTACCGGCGCGCAGCAATGCGCCAAGCCGGGTCTTTTCGATCATGTACCACGTGGCCACGCACACGATGATGGATGCCACGACGACCCAGGCCCGATAGATGGGCAGGAACATGAAGCCCAGGTTGATGCCGCCCTGCAGCAGCGCCGGTGTGGAATAGGGCTGGCCCGATACACCGTAGAAGCTCCGGAACACACCTTCCAGGAGCAGCGTGATCCCGAAGGTCAGCAGCAGCCCGTAAAGGTGGTCCAGTTTGTACAGATGGCGTATGAGCGTTTTTTCAAGAAGTATGCCGAATGCGCCCACCAGTATCGGCGCCACGATCAGCATGACCCAGTAGTTCAGGCCGAAATAGGACAAACCCATCCATGCGATGAAGGCGCCCAGCATGTAGAGCGCGCCGTGGGCGAAGTTGATGATGTTGAGCAGGCCGAAGATCACTGCCAGGCCCAGCGACAGCACTGCGTAGAACGATCCGTTGACCAGGCCCAGGAGTACCTGGCCCAGCAGCGCCTGAATGGGTATGCCGAAGAGGTCAGTCATATGCGTTGGTGATCCAAGATGATGCGATGGCGTGTGCGTGAACACGTACGCCCCTGCCGCGGGGGCGGTCAGGGGCGTACACGTTCAGATGCTTACTTCTTCACCAGTTTGCAGGTGGACTCTTCGAGGGAGTTGTAGACCTTGTCGGCGGGGAGGCGTTCGACAATCTTGTAGTAATCCCAGGGACGCTTGGATTCTTCCGGCGTTTTTACCTGGACCAGGTACATGTCGTACATCATCTGCCCGTCTTCACGTACATAGCCGTCTTTGGCGAAGAAATCCTTGATGCGATTGGACTTCATCCACTTCATCATCTCGTCACCGTCATCGGTACCGGTTTCCTTGACGCCCTTCAGGTAGAACGAAGCGGCGGAGTAATCGGCGGCCTGCAGGAACGAGGGCATGCGCTTGTGCTTTTCCTCGAAGCGCTGCGCCCATTTGCGGGACTCGTCGTCCATGTCCCAATACCAGCCGGAGGTCAGGTACATGCCCTGGGTGGCATCGAGACCCAGCGCATGGATATCGTTGATGAACACGAGCAGGCCCGCCAAGTTCATGCCGGGTGTCACGCCGAATTCGCGGGCCGCCTTGACGGAGTTCACGAAGTCGCCGCCTGCATTCGCCAGGCCCAGAATCTTGGCGCCGGACGACTGTGCCTGCAGCATGAACGAGGAGAAGTCGGTGGTGCTGAGCGGGGCGCGGACTTTATTGATGACACGCCCGCCGGCCTTTTCACCGACGGCAGAGGTGTCGCGTTCGAGGGCATGGCCGAAGGCGTAGTCGGCGGTCAGGAAGAACCACTCCTTGCCGCCGGC
>JAJUGH010000027.1 GCA_029268265.1 Alcaligenaceae bacterium
GTGTCGAACAGTTCGGGGTTGTTATCGATATACACCTGCATCATCAGTACGCAGGCAGCCACTAGCAGTACCCCCGGGATGGAGGTGAGCGTGGTGTAGATGTATTGCACCACGTCGTCGACCCGACCCTTGAAATAGCCGGCGGTGATGCCGAACAGAATGGCGGGTGGCAACATGGCGAACGTGGTGAGCAAGCCGATGATCAAGGCGGTACGCACGCTCTTGATCGACATCCACAGTACGTCGTTACCGGTACGGTCCGTGCCCAGCACGTGGTAATCAGCGGCCAGGCTAAGGGTCACCCCGGCCAGTACGAAAACGGTTGCCGATGTGGTCCATAAGGTGCGCCACGGGGCTTCGGATTCGCGCCACCACCAGTTCCATCCGGCGCTCATGCCGCCCCGGCGTCGCCCATGCAGTACGCTCAACAGGGCAGCCATCGCGATGGCCGCGGCAGCCCCTCCGGCCAGTCCCGTGACGATACGACGCAGGATGTCGGATGCGCGCTCCGCGTCTTCCGAAAGGTGCACGCCCGCGTAGCGCAGGCGAGGATAATCGCGCACGACCTGGCCGTCTTCCAGCCACGATTCTTTCGTGAACTGATACAAGGCCAGTGGTGCGGAATACGTGCGCTCGCGATTGGGCAGCTGCGTGAGGTCGAGCACGGCGTCGAGCGCAGAGCGGGTGATGGGTGAATGCACGCGCGCCTGCTGTTCGGCACCCGGCGCGGGCGGCAGTAGCGGCCGGTAATGAATCGAATCCAGTACGCCCACCAGCGCAAAGCACGCCAGCACCACACCGGCCGCCACGGCGGAAGGCCGCATGAACACCTGGCGCCACCCTGCGGCCATGGCCGGTTGCTGCCGCACGCGCCACACCTGAAACGCCACGATCAGGAGCGTCAGGAAAACAAAGGCGTCGGTCCAGAGAAGCACGAATTTCGGCATGGCGTCACTCAAACCGTATGCGGGGATCTGCCAACGTGTAGGACACGTCGGCGAGAATCAGTCCCACGATGTACAGCGCCGCCCCAAGGAACACCATTGCACGCACAATGGAGAAATCCTGAGCATTGATGGCGTCGATCGTGTAGCTGCCCAAGCCCGGTATGCCGAAGAAGGATTCGGCAATGAGGCTGCCCATGAACAGCAGCGGTATGGCCGATACGGTGCCGGTCAGGATGGGCAGCATCGCGTTGCGCAGCACGTGCCGGAACAGGACCACGCGTTCCGCCAGGCCTTTGGCGCGGGCCGTGCGTACGTAATCGCGGCCGCTTTCTTCCAGGAACAGGCTGCGGTAGAAACGCGCTTCCGCTCCCAGCCCGGAGATCACGCCTATCGCCACGGGCAGCGCAAGAAAGCGCAGGCTGCCCCAGCCTTCGACGTAGCCGGAATAAGGCACCCACTTGAGCACTTTGGCGAAGAGCCATTGCCCTGCGATGATGTAGAACAGCCCCGAGATCGAGAGCAGCACCACGCAGGTGACGACACCAGCGAAGTCGAGCCGGGTACCCTTGAAATACACGAGTAGCAGCGAGAACGAGACACTCACCAGCAGCCCCAATGCAAAGGTGGGGATGGCAAGCATCAGACTGGGCATCATGCGGCTGCGGATCTCCTGGCCGATGTCACGGCCTTCGTCGGAAAAGCCGAAATCGAACCGCAGCAGGGGCACGGAGCGGTCGTGAAAGATGGTGTCGGTGAATCGCTCCCAACCTTGCGCCTGTGCGTTGTAGATCAGGGGCTTGTCATACCCGCGCTGCTCCTTCCAGCGTTCCACCGCCTCCTCGCTGACGCGTTGCCCGCCTATGGCCAGGCGCGCCATGTCGTCCGGCGTATTCACCGCAAAGAACAGCACGAAGGTGAGCAGATTGACGCCCAGAAGAATGAACGCGCCATAAACGAGGCGCCGTACGATATAGAGCATCATGGCGCCGGAGCCTCCGTGGGTGCAACCCGCTGATCACGAGGCGCGGTGGCGACCACCGCCGTCTCGCGGCGCCTGATCTGTCGCCAGGCCACAAGCGCTATGGCGAGGATGCCCGCCACGACCAGCAGCAGCGGCCACCAGACAGGGCGATTCCATTTCTCCACGCTTGCTGCCCGGAGCGCCGGATCGAGCCTGTAATACTGAAGCGTGTTGCGAACCATTTGCGACGGCTTGGCATTGCCCACCCATGCCTGGTAGGCACCGCCGGATGCCGGGTAGTATCCGAACATCCAGGGGGCGTCCTCGCGGACAATCTCCACCATGCGTCTGACCACCTCGGCCTTGGCCGGACCATCGTCCAGGAAGCGCATTTCCTCGAACAGTCTGTCGTATTCCTCGTTGCGGTAATTCGAGGCGTTCTCACCGCCGCCCTTGGCTTTGGCGTTCGGGCCGTAGAGCAGAAAGAGGAAGTTTTCCGCATCGGGATAATCGGCTACCCATCCCCACATGAACATCTGTGCGCTGCCGTTACGCATCTTGTCCTGAAAACGGTTGTAGTCGGTGGCACGCACCTCAAGCTGAATGTTCAGCATGCTCAATTGGCGCCGCATCCAGTCCAGCATGGGGCTGGAGCCCATGCCGCCGGCTGAATCAAAGTACAGAATCAGCGGTCGGCCCGTATCGGCATCACGCCCGCCCGGATATCCCGCCTCGGCAAGGAGTTGGCGCGCTTCATCAAGCGAACGCCGTTTCGGCCGGCCGTCTTCCATTTCGTACACCTGGCTATTGACGCCTTCCGGCAGTGGCTGGTGGCCCACCACCCCAGGCGGTATCGGGCCGTGTGCCGGTGTGCCCTGGTCGTTGAGGAAAATGGCGATGAACTGCTCCCAGTCGAAAGCAATGCTTAGCGCTTGCCGTAGCTTGCGGTTTTTCTCCTGCTGCTCCGGCGTGTCGCCAAGGCCCACCACTGGATCGAGCCAATTGAACCCGAGATAGAACATCTGCGCTTCGGTCGTTGTGTGGATCTGGATGCCGCGGTCTGCGTAAAGCTCCGCCTTCTCAGCGGAATCCGATGCGGCCACGGTCATGGCGGCGCCGTAGTCACCACGGCCCACTTCAGGGATGTCGTAATAGCCCTGAAGAAACTTGCCCATGAGGGGCACACTTTCCTTTTCCAGATGGAACACCACGCGGTCAACAAACGGTGTGGGTTTCCCGCAGTCTTCCAGCAGGCCCGCTTCCTTGTCGCCGGGCTCTCCTTCGCAGGGATACGGCTCGCCGCGGAAATTGGGATTGCGCTCCAGCACGTGCCGGCGGTTGATGAGCGATTCCGCCATCATGTAAGGGCCCGTGCCGACCGGCCAGGTATTGAAAGACAGCCCATGTTCGGCCATGCCGGGCTGAGCGTAGAAGCGATCGGCTTCCCATGGTATGGGCGCCGTGAACGTCATGGCGAGCCAGTAACGGAACTGGGGGTATTTGCCTTTCACCCGTATGCGTAGCGTGTGCGTATCGACAGCTTCCACACCGTCAAAGCCGTGATCGCGCAGGTCCAGCCACGTGGCGCGCTGGCCATCGGTCGCTCCGGCGTCATCCAGCGCCTTGAGCCGCTCCCCATATTCGGCCATCCCGACGATATGTTCGGCCAGTACGCCAAAAATCGGCGAAATGACCCGGGGGCTGGCCAGCCTGCGAATGGCATAGACGTAGTCGTGCGCCGTCAACTCGCGTGTGCCTGTCTCGGGGAAATCAGTGATGGCATAGCGCCCTTCAATGTCTTCAGGCGACATCGGCCAATACAGATAGCGTCCGGCTTCATCACGGGCAAAGGCCGGGTGGGGCTGGTAGAGAATGCCGGGCTTGATGCGGATGTCGTACACACTGACCGCGACCTGTTCGCCGTCGGCATCCGGCGGAAGCGCATTGCCCTGGGCATCGTAGTACACAGGCGCAGCAATCTCTTCAGCCGTTTTCGGTATCAATTCATACGGCCGCTTGAGATAGTGATAGGCATAGAGCGGCTCGTAGATCGAGTAGGTAAACGGCGTCTCGTCGGTGGAATAAGAGCTCGCCGGGTCCAGATGTTTGGGTGAGCGTTGGGTGAAGGCGGTATGCAGGACGTTTTGCGCCGCATCCTGTCGCGGATACGGACTGTTGACCGGCTCGCGGGAACAACCTGCCGCCGCCAGCACGAGTGCGCAAGCCGCAGCCACACAACGGAATCTCCCCGCTCGGCGCAAGACAGCCATCAAGACGCCGCCCTCCATGCCCGATCCAGCACCTGAGCAAGCGCGGTGGGTGTCGCGCTCAGACCCATGACTCCCATGTTGTCGTCGAGACGCGAAGCGATGAAGGCGTCGGCCACCGGCTGGGGCGCATGCCGACGCAGCAATACCGCTTGCACGAGCAAGACCAGATTCGCCGCCACATTGCGGGCCACGGCTTCCTGCTCCTGTAGCGGGCGCCGGGAGTGTGTCTCAAGCGAATTCAAGCGATTGAGCAGGGGCGTTTCATCGCCTGACTCATCGCGCAGCCATTGAAACAATGCTTCCGCCAGATCGGGATGACGATGAATACCGCGCAGCACATCAAGGCACATGATGTTGCCCGAACCTTCCCAGATAGAGTTCACCGGGGCTTCACGGTAGAGGCGGGCCATGCCGTGGGTTTCGACATAGCCATTCCCGCCAAGAACCTCCATGGCTTCAGCAATGACGGTAATCGCACGCTTGCAGACCCAGAACTTGGCTGCCGGTGTGATGATGCGAGCCATTGCCTGTTCGACCATGGAGGCGCCTCGGCCGGCCGACACGGACCGCGCCAGCCGCATGGCAAGGGTGACGGCGGCTTCGACCTCCAGCGCCAGATCAACGAGCACGGTACGCATCAGGGCTTGCTGCTGCAGCGGCCTGCCGAAGGCCACCCGATGAGAGCAATGGTGCAAGGCTTCCACCAAGGCCGCACGCATCAGGGCGGTACTGCCTAGAACGCAGTCCAGCCGCGTATGGCTTGCCATCTCGGCCAGAATGGCGATGCCCCGGCCCGGCTCACCAACCAGCATGCCGAAAGCCTCTTCGAACTCAACCTCGGCGCTCGCATTCGAGCGGTTGCCCAACTTGTCTTTCAGCTGCATCAGCCGAATGGCGTTCAGCGTACCGTCCGGCATCCGGCGCGGAACGTAGAAGCAGCTGGGTTGGCCATCTGCCTGGGCCAGCACCAGATGAGCATCAGCAGTGGGCACCGAGAAAAACCACTTATGGCCAGTTAGCCGGAACCAGGCGCCATCTGCCGCATCACGGCGCGCCTGCGTGGTAATGCGGCGCAGGTCTGAGCCACCCTGTTTTTCGGTGAGGCCCATGCCGACCAGCATGCCGTGCTTGTTCCCCACGGCGATATCGCGCCGGTCGTACTGGTGTGAGGAAAGTTGGGCGGCCACGGTATCGAACCAGGGTTCGCGCGCCAGCAACGGGGCGGCGGCCGACGTCATGGTCAGCGGGCAGAGGCTGCCGGCTTCCACCTGGCCATGCATCAGGAACGCCGCTGCGCGCGCTACCGAAGCCGGATGGTGCAGACCGTGGCTGCATCCGAGCTCCAGAAATCGGTGCCAGCCGGCATGAAACGATACTTCGTCTATACGGTGCCCCCGACGATCATAGGGCCGCAGCTCAGGCCCTTGCCGGTTTATTTCGGCTGCCAGAGCACGCATATCGGCACGGCCAAGTTGCACACCATATTCGGTCAGCGCAGGCACGGCCGGCTCTGCGCCTTCACGCAGAACCGCTTCCTGCAGGACCCGGTCGACCTCATAAAGGTTGTGGTCGACCAGGTCCGGCACCTGATTGGTGACCTCATGTGTGTTCCATCCCATGGCTTGCCTCGTTGCCGTGCGTCTCCCTAGGGTGCGAGAATGATACTACCTTGAAACACCCGTCAGAAAAGGAATGTCCGCGTGAGAACCCGTACGGTCGTCGTATGCGCTTCGCTGTTGTTGATGTTGGGAGTCGGAACCGGGGCGTTTGGCGCGCATGGGCTTAGGACATACGTCCCAGCCGACATGCTGGCCGTCTGGCAGACCGCCGTCCTGTACCAGTTCGTTCATGCGCTGGGGCTGCTTGGCGTCGCCGCGCTGCGGCCGCGACTTCATCACCGCCTGTGTTCGGCGTCGGTCGGCTTCATGCTTGCCGGCGTCGCGCTCTTCAGCGGCAGCCTATACGCCCTGGTCCTGACCGGCACTCGCGGCTTGGGCGCCATTACGCCGTTTGGCGGAGTCTGTTTCATGGTCGGATGGCTGCTGCTCACGCTGGCGGCAATCCGAGGGTCATGGGAAGATCCTATTCGTTGATTCAACCCCGAGGGCGTAGCGATGTGGCATGAGCATTCCGGCCTTGACCCGTGTATCGAGGCGTTGGCACAAGACATCACCCGGCAAATCCAGGCGCATCTGCAGCAAGCCGAGGTCTGCAGCGTCGCGTTGTCCGGCGGTCGTTCGCCCATTCCCCTGTTCCAGCGCCTGGCGCAGGCAGACCTTGAGTGGTCACGAGTGCGGCTGCGTCTGGTGGACGAGCGCTATGTCCCCCCCGACCACCCTGACAGCAACGAACGGCTGGTGCGCGAGCACCTGTTGGTGGGAAAGGCCGCCGCGGCCGATTTTCGGGGCTTGTATGTTCCGGCCGCCTCAATTGACGTAGCCGTTGATCAGGCAAATGCGGACGCGGATGGTCAGCCGTTTCAGCTCGCCGTGCTGGGTATGGGCGATGACGGCCACACCGCCTCTTTATTTCCCGGTGCGCCCCAACTCGAGTCGGCACTGGCCAGGGAGGCGGCTTGTTATTTGCATGTCACGCCGCCCGAAGCCTCGCATGAGCGCATTACGATGAGCCTCGCCGCACTGTTCTCGACGCAACGCCTGCTGCTATATATCTCCGGTACGCAAAAGCGCCGGGTTTTCGAGACGGCGAATCAGGGAGCAACGAGGCGCTTGCCCATCAGTTATCTCTTAGCCGAACCGGGAGTATCCCTCGATGTCCATTGGCACGCTTGAACGTCCGATCCGCGTAGTGGGCGACATAGGCGGAACCCACATCCGCTTTGCCATTTGCCGCGGCGCGCATGACATCAGCCGAATCTGGGTCAAGAAAACGGCAGACTACCAGGACCTGGAGACGCCGCTGCGGGAATACCTTTCGCAGGAAGACATGCCCGCATGCAAGACGGCAGTCATCGGCATCGCGAATCCGGTATCAGGCGACCAGATCCGCATGACGAACGCCAACTGGTCATTTTCCATCGAGGCGACGCGAAAAGCGCTGGAACTCGACCAGCTCGCCTTACTGAACGATTTCTCCGCCCTGGCGCTATCCCTGCCCCATCTCCCCTCCGACGAACTCGAGCTCATCGGTCAGGGACAGGCGGTACGCGGCACCCCTATCGGGCTATTGGGGCCGGGTACCGGCCTTGGCGTGTCAGGGCTCATCCCGACCAGCGAAGGAAAATGGGTGGCTCTCGCCGGCGAAGGCGGCCACACCAGCTTTTCACCCTGCGACGAAACCGAAACCTGGCTATGGGAAGAGGCACGCAAGGTATACGGGCACGTCTCCACGGAGCGATTTCTGTCTGGCGCGGGGCTGAAGTTCATTCATCAATGCCTCTCCCGGCGCGCGGGCGCCGAGACAGAGTCCCTCTCTCCTGCCGACATCACGCAACGCGCCCTCGAGCAGGCCTGCCCCCAAAGCATGCAGACACTCGACATCTTCTGCGCGATTTTGGGAACCGCGGCGGCCAATCTTGCCCTGACGCTGGGTGCGCGCGGCGGCGTCTTCCTGGGCGGAGGAATCGTGCCGAAGCTCGGAGAGTATTTTGGCAGATCACCTTTCCATGCGCGCTTTCACGACAAAGGGCGTTTCGGCGACTACCTGGCGGCCATTCCCATCTACGTGATCCGAAGCCCATACCCCGGGCTGGTTGGCGCGGCAGCCCATCTGGTGTCCTGAGCCGGCATGATGATCCGCCTTCAACGCAGCTTTTTTCAACGCCCTGCTACCGAAGTTGCGCCCACCCTGCTCGGCAAGCTACTCGTTCGCGAAACCGACATGGGCCTGCGCATCGGGCGCATCATGGAAGTCGAAGCCTATCTGGGGCGACAAGACATGGCCGCCCATTCATACAAGGGCGTGACGCCGCGCACGCGCGTCATGTTCGGCCAGGCAGGACACGCCTATGTCTATCTAATCTACGGCATGCACCACTGCATGAATGTGGTGACCGGCCCGGAAGGCAGCGGCTCCGCAGTACTGCTGCGCGCCCTCGAGCCGGTGCAAGGCATCGCCGTGGACACGCGCGGCCCGGGCCGATTGGCCAAGGCCATGGGCATCGATAAAACCCTGTACGGACTGGACCTTTGCGATCCGGACAGCTCGCTGTACCTGGCCGAGGACGGCCACGAGCCCCCACAAGTGCTGACCTCTCCGCGCATAGGCGTGCACTATGCCGGCGACTGGGTCGAGAAGCCTTTGCGTTATTACGTGGGGGGATCGCCCTGGGTCTCGAAGGTCCCAGCACCCCGGAAAACTGATGCCGCCCCCCGCGAAAAAGAAAAAATAGTGTGGGCCCACTTGCACAACAAAAAATAAACATGCTATAGTTCTTTCTTCAGCGGCTGTAGCTCAGTTGGATAGAGTACTTGGCTACGAACCAAGGGGTCGTGGGTTCGAATCCTGCCAGCCGCGCCATATTGAAGAAAAGGGCCTTCCTTCGGGAAGGCCCTTTTTTTATCAGAGCAGCATTGCAGCCGCTAAAAATCAAAAATTACAATGAGCGGGCATCGCTTCCCTCATGGATGACCCGACCATCTTGGCTGAGCTGGTCACTTCGCGAGCCGGAAGATTCCTTCACATCAAATTGAGAGGCTCGTTTCCATGGTTGAGGTAAGCACCAAGATTCGTCCGACCACACTGGCCGGAGAACACGTTGAGCTGGTCCCCCTTTGCGCCTCACATGAGAACGGCTTGATCGGTGCCGTCAATGACGGAAACCTCTGGCAGCTCTGGTATACGAGCATTCCGGCGCCCGACCGCATGAGGGCAGAGATAGAACGCAGGCTGGCGCTGCAAGCGGCCGGGAGCATGGCCCCGTTCACGGTCATTGAACGCCCGAGCGGCCGCATTGTCGGGATGACCACCTACATGAATATCGACGCTGCCGGTCCTCGGGTCGAGATCGGATCGACCTGGTATGCGCAAAGCGTCCAACGAACGCAACTGAACACAGAAGCCAAGCTTCTTCTGCTGACCCATGCCTTTGAGGTCCTCGAGTGCCTGGCGGTGGAGTTTCGCACCCATTTTTTGAATCACCAGAGCCGTCGTGCCATTGAACGTCTGGGAGCCAAGCTCGACGGCGTATTGCGTAGCCATCAGCGCGCCTCGAACGGCACGCTGCGCGATACCTGTGTCTATAGCATCGTGGCGTCCGAGTGGCCCACGGTTCGTTCCCATCTGGAATGGAAGCTTCGCAGGAACGACACCCCGGCATCGTAAAGCGTTCAGTACCGCACAATTTCACCTCAAAACATCCGGGTAAACCTCCGTTCAGCCGGTCGTAAGGTGCATGGTATGTTTTTACATCCTCATACACCTACGCAGTGATCGGAGTTATGAAAGTTCTCAAGAATTTGTCCGTCGCGCTTTCCACCGTCATGCTCATGAGCGTCGGTGCGACCGCCACGGCCGCCAACGAGCAAGCCCTTTCGTTCGCCACAGGCGGTACCGGCGGCGTCTATTACCCCATCGGCGGTGGCTTTGCCGAAATCATCGGCCGCAATCTTGACGGATACACCGCAGTGGCGGAAGTCACCGGAGCCTCTGTCGAGAACATGGCACTGATTCACCGCGGCGACGCCACCCTCGCGCTCGTGCTGGCCGATACGGCCTATCAGGCTTACAAAGGGGAAGGCGGGTTCGAAGGTCGCCGCCAGGTAAAAAACACTCGCGCGCTGGCATCGGTCTATCCGAACGTCGTCCACGTCGTCACGCTTCCTGACAGCGACATTACGTCGCTGCAAGACCTGAAGGGAAAGCGGGTGTCGGTCGGAGCTCCAGGCAGCGGTACGGAAGTCAACGCCCGTGCCCTGCTGGAGAGCAACGGTATCACCCAGAAAGACATCAGCGCGCAACGGCTCAACTTCAATGAAACGGCCGACGCCCTGCGCGATGGCGACATCGACGCCGGCATCTGGAGCGTGGGCCCGCCCACCAGCTCCATCATGAGCCTGGCGGCCTCCCGCAACATACGGTTGCTCTCGCTCACTGAAGAGGAAGCCAAGAAAGCCATCGAAGCGGAGCCCGTATTCGCTACTTTTACGTTGCCGGCAAACACCTATGAAGGCGTGGCCGATCCCACCCAGACGCTCGGTATTCCCAACGTACTGGTGGTCAACGCGGATCTCGACGAAGAATTGGCCTATCAGCTCACAAAGCTCCTGTTCGAAAAGAAAGATGAGCTCGTGGCGGTCCACTCCGCTGCCGAGAACCTCACTGTCGAGTTCACCATGAACGCGACGCCGGTTCCGCTGCATCCCGGTGCCATCCGCTACTTCGAGGAAATCGGCGCAGAGGTGCCTGACCGACTCAAGCCGTAAAAGCCGTCTGCATGACGCCGAAGTGGTTTCGAAACGGGGCAGCCATCGCGGCTGCCCTGCTGCCCTTGTTCTGCACGCCCGTTGGAGCCACTGGCAGCGCTGGTGAGCTGCAAGTGGTTGGGCCGACCGGGAAGACGCTGATCGCCCTGCCGGTGAATGCCGGAGAGCAATGGTGTCTGCTATGGAACCACTCGGTTGCGGGCTTTGTCGTCAGCGACTGCTTCAGCAATGACTCCGGAGTCATGAAGCTGCAATCCAGCCATCAGCCGGACTTTGCGGCGGGCCTGGGCGATATGGAAGGCCGAGGCACCGTTGTGGCGGACCCGCGTGGCGGTTACTTGATTACTGATATTGGCGAACCCATACCCGACAACTCCCTGGTGGTGAGGTTGGGAAGCCTGGCGGTCGATCACCGCCTGCTCTACCGCGGAAAGGAGATCAGCCTCAGCAGTCTGGCCGCTGGCCAGCGTACAACGCTGCGGTTATCGGCACACTGATCCGCTCCTTTTTTGCGATCTTCACATTTTTTCCAGCATCTCATGACACAGCAGAACGAACTCGATACCTCCACCGTGGCGATCACGCGCAACGGCCCGCGCCCCATCGTGATTTTGACGGCCGTACTAGCTGTGTCTTTGTCGCTGTTCCAGATGTATATCGCCGGAATAGACCCTCTCGGCCTGTTCTATCAGCGCGGCATCCACCTGGCCCTTGTAATGATGCTGGCCTTCTTGGTGTTTCCACCCTTTCAGAGGCATGAGCGTGGCGCACTTGCGTGGGCCGTCGACCTGCTGTTCTTATGCGCCGCCGGCTATTCTGGCTTCTATCTGATCTACAACCTCGACGACATCTTTGCGCGCGCGGGTTTCTGGGACGAAATGGACATCTGGGTCGGAATCATGACCATCGTCGTCCTGCTGGAGGCGTGTCGGCGGGCGGTCGGCCTTGGCATGACCATGATCGGAGTGATCGTCCTGATTTATGCCTTCGCCGGACCACGCGGTGCCCTTCCCTGGCTGAACGACTGGCTTCCGCAAGTATTGCAGCATCGTGGATACGACCTTGAGCGCGTGGCCGCCCAGATGTATCTCGGCCAGGAAGGCATCTTCGGCGTACCGCTTGGGGTGGCGGCAACCTACGTCTTCATGTTCGTATTGTTCGGGGCGGTACTGGAAGTGACCGGTGCCGGGCGCTTCTTCATCGACCTCGCCTTCACACTCACAGGTAAAAAGCGTGGCGGACCGGCCAAAGCCGCAGTGGTCGCCTCGGCCACACTGGGCTCGATATCCGGCAGCGCGATTGCCAACGTGGTCACGAGTGGCGCGTTCACGATCCCGCTCATGAAGAAGGTGGGCTACAAGCCGGCCGAAGCGGGCGGCATCGAGGCGGCGGCGAGCACGGGCGGTCAGATCACGCCGCCCTTGATGGGGGCAGGTGCCTTCCTGATCGCCGAATACACCCGCATGCCGTACCTCGACATCCTGAAGGTCAGCATCTTCCCTGCGATTCTGTATTTCTTCACGGTTTACCTGTTCGTACACATCATTGCCGTCAAGCGAAACATGAAAGGTATGTCCACGGAGGACCTTCCAGTGCTTCGCGACACCATGCTTCGCGGCTGGTATTTCCTGATACCCCTGGGTCTGTTGATCTATCTTCTGGTGATGGGTTATTCACCCATGCGTGTAGGCTTCTACGCCATACTCGCCATCTTCTTCATCACCGGCGTCAACGGCTTATGGATGGCCTGGAAGCGCGGCCGCGAGAACGGGCGCCTTATTGATGAAATTATGCAGAGCGCATGGGCAGGGGCACGGAAGGTATGGCTTGGGTTCGAGCTCGGCGCACGTAACGCCCTGGCAGTGAGCATTGCTTGCGGTGTGGCGGGCATGATCGTGGCCGTTGTGGGTCTTACCGGTCTGGGTCTGAAGTTCACCTCCATCATGCTCGCCTTCTCTGATGGCAACCTGTTGCTGGCCGTACTGCTCGTCTGGTTTGCCAGTCTGATCCTCGGCGTGGGTCTTCCGGTCACGGCGGCCTACATCGTTCTCATTATTCTGGTGGGCCCGGCGCTGAGCAATGAGTTCGGCGTACCGCTGCTGATCGCCCACTTGCTGGTGTTCTGGTATTCCCAGGACTCCAACGTGACACCTCCCGTCGCCCTGGCCGCCTTCGCTGCCGCCGCCATAGCCCGAAGCAAGACCATGGAGACCAGCTTTGCGGCGTGGAAGTATGCCAAGGGTCTGTACATGGTCCCGCTTTACTTCGTGTTCAACCACGAGCTGATCATGGGCGGACCACTGCACGTTCTATTGTGGGATGCGGCACTGCTGATTCTTTCACTCGTCGCGTTCGCCGCCATCTTCGAGAATTTTCTGTTCACGTGGATGCGGTGGCCGACGCGCATCATCATGACGCTCGGCATGGTGATGGTGTTCTTCCCGGACATCACGTACGAAATAACGGGCGCAGCTTTGATCGGTGCGACGGTAATCGGCAACTATCTGGCGGCGCGGCGCCTTCAGCCGGCATTGAGCGCGGCATGATACGACGTACCCAGCCTCCTACAATGGTTGGATGAGTTAAACGGGCGGTGGGCACCCACATCCGGCGATATTCTGGCTGGCTATGGAGTTTGCTGGCGTCAATGGTAAATATTTCATTGATTTAGCCGTAAAGGAACTCAGCAGGCATAAGAAAGCCGGTGGTGCCAGCCGCCCATTCACTGCTTCATCGTTTGGTCGCAAGGAGACGCGGCTCTGGCATCACCTTATTGAGCCTTATGAATCTCCTGCGCGACATGAAAATCAGCGTCAAGCTTCCCTTGACGATCAGCTTTGCATTGCTGCTGGCCATTGGGGCCGGCCTGTTCGGAATCCATACCCTTACCCAGGCGACCAAAACCTATGAGCGGGTGGTTGGAGTTGATCTGGCTCAGGAACAGATGACCAGCCAGATGCTGATCGACTTCAAGACCCAGGTGCAGGAATGGAAGAACGTCCTGCTCCGGGGCGCGGACCCCACGGAGCTGGAAAAATACCGCCAGGCCTTCTTCGAACGGGAAAAGGACGTCGCCACCATGGCAGGACGGCTGAAGGAATCTCTCGAGGACGAGGCAGCACGTGAACTGGTCGAGAAGTTCGAACAAGCACACGCCGAAATGGGCGCGGGGTATCGCAACGGATTTCAGGCATTCCAGCGCGCCAACTTCGACGCATCCGTAGGGGATGCGGCCGTACAAGGCATGGATCGCGGGCCCGCGGAACTGCTGGACGAAGTGAGCAATCGTCTCAAGTCGAGTTCAGCCATGGCGGTGACTCGCGCGGCGGACGCCAGCCGCAAAGCGACCCTGATCAGTTCTTCCCTCATGCTGTTGGTAAGCGCTCTCGGTATCGCCGGCGCGGTGATCATCAGTCGCGCCATTACGCGGCCAATCAACCAGGCCCTTCAGGTGGCCCGGACGGTGGCTGCCGGCGACTTGACCTCGCAAATAGAGGTCAGGAGCAACGACGAAATCGGGCAGTTGCTCACCGCTCTTAAAACGATGAACCAAAGCCTGGTCAACATCGTATCGAAGGTACGGGAAAGCAGCGATTCCATTTTTACGGGCAGCAGCGAGATATCGGCCGGCAATGCCGATCTCAGCCGGCGTACGGAAAGCCAGGCCAGTTCACTTCAGGAAACCGCAGCGTCAATGGAGGAGCTGACGAGCACGGTCGCACAAAACTCCATGAACGCCGGACAAGCCAATGAATTGACTCGCAACGCATCAGACGTTGCGGTACGAGGCGGTGAAGCGATGTCGCGGGTTGTCGAGACCATGGCAGAGATCGATTCTTCATCGCAGCGTATCGTCGACATCATCGGCGTCATCGACGGTATTGCGTTCCAGACCAATATCTTGGCCTTGAACGCCGCGGTTGAAGCTGCGCGCGCCGGGGAGCATGGCCGCGGCTTTGCGGTAGTTGCGGCGGAGGTCCGCACACTTGCGCAGCGCTCCGCAGCCTCCGCCAAAGAAATAAAGTCGCTCATCGACGCTTCGGTTCTTCAAGTCCAGCAAGGCAGTCAGCAAGTGGACGCAGCCGGGCGCACCATGGAGGAAATCGTCACCAGCGTCCAGCGCGTGATGGAAATCATGGGTGAGATTACGCAGGCGAGCCAGGAGCAGACGGCAGGCATCGGGCAGGTGAACACGGCGGTCGCTGAACTGGATCAGACCACGCAGCAAAATTCAGCTCTTGTGGAAGAGGCAGCGGCCGCGGCCGCATCGCTTCAGGAGCAGGCGGGTCAGCTCACGGCCGCGGTCAGCATCTTCCGCCTCGCGCAGCAGACCGCCCTGCGCTGAGTTTCTGCTTTGCATGGCGGCACCGCGATTTTCTTGATTTAGGTCATCCGTGCTCAAGCGGTGGCGGGTCCCGGCATGACACACCGGGACCACACTCCTACAATGATTGGCTGAGTCCAACCGGCCGCCCACCGCGGCGGTCAATCCAAGGAAGCAGCACATGAGCAACGATCCGCACCTCGATCAGGAACCCGCAAACCGGCCGGCACGATCCGCTGACAACGATCACGGGCCAGGCATCGCGGAGTGGGATCCGCGGTCCGAGGAAGTGCTGCAGGACCAGATCGCTGCCTATGATCGCATGCGCAGGAAGTGTCCCCTGGCGCAAAGCCACTATGGCTATACATCGGTCTTCCGGCACGCAGACGTACTGCGGGTAGTGGAAGATCATGAGACGTTCAGCAATGCGGTATCGCGCTTTCCCTCCGTGCCCAACGGCATGGATCCCCCTGAGCACACCCCTTTTCGCAAGCTGATCGAACCCTATTTCGATGAAGCCCACATGCAGGCGTTCGCGCCGGCATGCCGCCAGATCGCGAACCGACTCACCGGCGGGTTGTCGCGCAGCCGCAGCGTCGAATTCATGGCCGAGTTCGCTCAGCTCTTTGCGCTGGAGGCACAATGCGCGTGGCTGGGCTGGCCGGACACGCTGCATGGGCCGCTGCTCCAATGGACGCTGAAGAACCACACCGCCACCATGTCACGCGATCGGGAAGCGCAAGCGGCCGTGGCGCAGGAATTTGACGGGTACATACGCGAATTGCTGGCCGTGCGGCGTGAGGCCGGCGCGGATGCGCCCGATGACATCACCACCCACCTGCTGCGCAACGAATCGCTTGGCAGACCGCTTGAAGAAGAAGAAATCGTCAGCATCCTGCGGAACTGGACAGTGGGCGAGCTGGGAACCATTGCAGCTTCGATCGGTATCCTGGCGCAGTATCTTGCCGCGCATCCGGAAGTACAGACCCAACTGCGTGAAGACCTTTCATTGCTACCGGCCGCGATCGATGAAATCCTCCGCATCCATGCGCCGCTGATCATGAATCGCCGCCAGACCACGCGTTCCGTCGAACTGGCCGGTCATGAGCTGCCCGAGGGAACGAAGCTCGCAGTGCTCTGGGCGTCGGCAAATCGCGATGAAGCGGTGTTTGGAGATCCGGACGAATTCCGGCTGGATCGGGATCCGGAACTCAATCTGCTGTATGGCGCGGGCATTCACGTGTGCCCTGGCGCCCCGCTGGCCCGACTGGAGCTCATCACCGTGATGGAGGAACTGCTCACCGGAACGAAGTGGCTGGCCCTGGCCCAGGACAAGCCGGCGGTGAGAGCGCACTACCCGGGCAGCGGCTTCTCCTCGCTATTCCTCGATATTCAGTCATAATCTGCGACATTAATAAAAGTTGCACTAGAGGAGACGAGCTTTGCCGACCGCCGAGAAAATCACCTGCGTGGAAGACCTTCGCCTGCTGGCCAAGCGGCGAGTTCCCCGAATGTTCTACGACTACGCCGACTCAGGATCGTGGACGGAAGGGACCTACCGCTCCAACGAGGAGGACTTCAACATGCTGAAGTTCCGTCAACGCGTGGCGGTGGACATTGAGCGCCGCAACCTGCGCACCACGATGGTGGGCGAGCACGTGGCGATGCCGGTGGCGCTGGCGCCAACCGGGCTGACCGGCATGCAGCACGCAGACGGCGAGATTCTGGCGGCCCGGGCGGCAGAGAAATTCGGTGTTCCGTTCACGCTGTCGACGATGAGCATCTGCTCGATCGAAGACATTGCTGCGCACACCAACAAACCGTTCTGGTTCCAGCTCTATGTGATGCGCGACCGCGACTTCATGGAGCGTCTGATCGACCGCGCCAAGGCGGCCAACTGTTCTGCACTGGTGCTGACGTTGGACCTGCAGGTGCTGGGCCAACGCCACAAGGATATTCGCAACGGGCTGACCGCTCCGCCCAAGCCCACGTTGGCAAACCTCATCAATCTGGCTACCAAGCCGCGCTGGTGCGTAAATATGTTGGGGACTAATCGGCGCACATTCGGCAATATCGTGGGTCACGCAAAGAACGTGACCGACGTCTCCTCGTTGTCTTCCTGGACGGCCGAGCAATTCGATCCTTCGTTGAGCTGGAAAGACCTGGAGTGGATCAAGAAGCGCTGGGGGGGTCGTCTGGTGCTCAAGGGCGTCATGGAGCCAGAGGACGCCCGCCTGGCGGCAGAGTGCGGCGCGGACGCGATCATTGTCTCCAACCACGGCGGCCGCCAGCTCGATGGCGCGCCCTCTTCCATCTCGGCGCTGCCGCGTGTCGTGCACGCAGTCGGCAAGGATATCGAGGTGTGGGTGGACGGCGGTATCCGGTCCGGTCAGGACGTTCTGCGCGCCGTGGCCCTCGGAGCCAAGGGCACCATGATCGGTCGGGCCTTTCTATACGGCCTGGGCGCGATGGGCGAGCGTGGCGTGCAGCGCTGCCTGGAAATCATCGCGAAAGAGCTGGATATCTCGATGGCTTTCTGCGGCCGCACGGACATTCAGCATGTCGACCGTTCCATCCTGTTGAACGGCGACATCTTCGACTAAAGATAGCCGCTCTCCGTTCGCCCGTTCCCTAGTCGAGCGGGTCGGTCATGTCGGGCGTAAGCCTGGGCCGGTCCGTCTCGACTTCCCGCAAGGGTTCCACCTCTTGCAAGGTATCCAGGCAACGTCGCGTGAGCCGCTGATACTGGCGGGTCCCGTAATGCTTCTCGGCAATCTGCCTGTCGGACAGTTCCTTCACCACGCGGGCCGGTGCGCCAGTCACGAGACTGCGCGGGGGA
>JAJUGH010000028.1 GCA_029268265.1 Alcaligenaceae bacterium
CGAAGAAGTCCTGGATCGTGGTGGGCTTGTCGCCGGAGAGCGAGTCATGGTTGTAGGCGTAGACCGTGCTCCAGACGATTTCGCCTACGCCGCACTCATTGGCGAGCGCGTCGGGGATGAAGTCCTTTTCGGCGGGTGTGCCATCGGGGGCCGGCTCCAGAATGTCGCGCGGAATCACTTCCAGCAGCCCTTCCGCACAGGCGCGTTCGAGATCGATGGTTTCGATGTCGACCACATCCCACTGGATATTGCCCGACTCGACCTGTGCCTTGATCTCGGCCACACCCCCGGTGTAGCTCTCAAACAGGACTTTGTTGCCCGTGGCTTCCATGTAGGGGTTGATTTGATGCACCTGCTGCGCAGCGCCGTAGGCGCCGCCGAACGAAACGACGGTGAGGGTCTCTTGGGCACCGGCCGGGGCGGCGGCCAGGCCGAGGGCCAGTGTGGCGGCGCACAGGGCGCTTGGCATCTTCATGGCGTGTCTCCTTGGACTGCAGGGTTGGTTTGGGGATGAAACGCGAAGCTGTGTTGCACCGACCAGTGAAGGTCGGTTGACTGGCCTTCCACGAGCGTGGGCGCGCGGTCATCGTTCATGGTCTTCACGATGATGCGCGTGCCGTCGTCAAGCTCAAAGTAGTGGCGGATGAAGTCTCCGACATAGTGCTTGGCCACGAATCGGGCGGATATTACATTGGAACCCACGGGCGGCGGTGTATCTACGGTGGATATCCCCAGTTTTTCCGGGCGCACCGAAACCATGCACGGACCGCTACCATTCTTGAAGTCGCCATGCGCGGCGCGCACGGTCTTGCCGTGCTCCAGCGTGATCGTGACGTCCGAACTGCCGTTTGCGACGCCCATGCCGCGGATGAGGTTGTTTTCCCCGATGAAGCTTGCGACGAAGGCGTTGGCCGGGCGCTCGTACAGTTCATCCGGCGCTGCGAATTGTTGCACCACGCCGTGGTTGAACACGGCAATGCGGTCGGACATGGTGAGCGCTTCGGCCTGATCGTGCGTGACATACACCATCGTGCAGCCCAGTTTCCCGTGTAGGCGGCTGATTTCAAACTGCATCTGCTCGCGGAGCTTTTTGTCGAGCGCGCTCAATGGCTCGTCCATCAACACCAGCGCCGGCTCGAAGATCAGGGCGCGTGCCAGCGCCACGCGTTGACGTTGGCCGCCAGACAGCTGCGCCGGATGGCGATCGCCGTAGTTTTCCAGCTCCACGAGCTTCAGGGAATGGTTCACGCGCTCGCGTATTTCGCTTTTGGGAAGTTTGCGCACACGCAGCGGGTAGGCAAGGTTTTCAGCGACCGTCATGTGCGGAAAGAGGGCATAGTTCTGGAACACCATGCCGATGTTGCGCTCGTAGGGCGCACTGCGCGTCACCGATACGCCGTCGATGCAGATTTCGCCGCTGGTCACGTGCTCGAACCCGGCGAGCATCATGAGTACGGTCGTCTTGCCTGAGCCTGACGGCCCGAGCAGCGTGACGAATTCGCCCCGCTCGACGTCCAGGTTGAAATCGCGCACAACCAGGCTGCGCCGGTCGTAAGTCTTCTTGACGTTCCTGAAACTGAGGAACACGTCGGATCTTTTTGTCATCGGTGGTCTCGAACTTCGCTGTGGTGTGGCAGACTAACGGCGATCTGGTTTCGAGTCGTTCTGATGCGTTTTATTCATGCCGCTGATATCCACCTGGACAGCCCTTTAAAGGGCTTGGGTTCTTATGAAGAGCTGCCCGCCGATGTTGTGCGGGGGGCAACCCGTGCCGCGTTTACCCGCCTTGTAGATGAAGCCCTGGCGCAGAACGTGGACTTCATGGTGATCGCCGGTGACCTGTACGACGGCGACTGGAAGGACCATAACACGGGGCTCTATTTTGCCCGCCAGATGGGGAGGCTGCGCAATGGGGGAATTCCCGTTTATGTTCTGCACGGTAATCATGACGCCGACAGCGTGATGACCCGCAACCTGGTGTTGCCCGATAACGTGCATGTCTTTCGCTCCTCGCGGCCAAGCACCTTTGTGCTGGATACGCACAAGGTGGCCTTGCATGGTCACAGCTTCGCGCAGGCCGCCGTCACGGAGAACCTTGCCGCCGGTTATCCCGATCCCTTGCCGGGTCACTTCAATATCGGCGTGCTGCATACGGCGCTGGAAGGCAGTGCGCAGCACGCCAACTACGCGCCGTGCTCGCTCTCTCAGTTGCATGCCCGGGGGTATCAATACTGGGCGCTCGGGCACGTGCACGAGTTCTGTGTCCATCCGGGTCCGGTGCCCGTTGTGTTCCCGGGCAATCTCCAGGGGCGGCACATCCGCGAGCAGGGCGCGCGTGGCGCGGTGCTCGTCACCTGCAACGAAACCGGCGTGGCGTCCATTGACCGTCTGGAAGTGGATGTCCTGCGTTGGCACGGCATGGAAATCGACGTTACCGGCTGTACCGCCATGCCGGATGTGCATTCCCGGCTACGCCAAGGTCTAGAGCAAGCCATGGAGCAACACGCGGCTGATCGCCCTGTGGTGTTGCGGATCACGCTCCGGGGAGATTGCGCCCTGCATGGCGAGCTCGTGGGTTCGTCCGCGCAGTTGCGCGCAGATGTGCTGGCCATGATGGCGGCTCTCGGCACAGAACGCCTCTGGCTCGAGAAGCTGCGAATCGCCACCCGGCTGCCGCGGCAAGCGGCTGTCGGGCCGGCTGGCGACGACCTCACGGCGCTGCTGGCCGAGGCCGCGGCAGACCCGGAATTTCTGCAAGATTTGCAGCGCGGTCTGCAGCCGCTGCTCGACAAGTCGCCGTATGAGCTGGCGGAGCAGGTGCCGGCGTTCGGGGCATTACGCAATGCCGAGCTCACCGATCTTCTGGCCGATGCGATCGCCGCCGTGCAGATGCGCCTGGAAAAGGGAGCCTGACATGCGATTCGACACGATCGAACTTCAGCGATATGGCCGTTTCGCGGATGAACGGCTGGATTTTCCGAAGGGCGAATGCGATCTCCATGTGATCATCGGTGCGAACGAGGCCGGTAAGTCCACGCTGCGCCAGGCGATACGCGACCTGTTATTCGGCATTCCGATGAACAGCCCCATGAGCTTTCGGCATGCGGCAACAGACCTGTCGCTGGCGGCCACGGTGTCGGGGGCGAAAGGCGAATTTGCGTTTGGTCGGCGCAGGAAGCGTAACGGTGGACTCGTAGACGCGCAGGGCTCGCCGTTACCCGGGGATGCGCTGGACGACTGGCTGGGCGGTGTGAATGCCGCCTTCTTCGAGCGGATGTTCGGGTTGGACCATCACCGGCTGGAGCAGGGTAGCCGCGCCATGCTGCAGGCGGGCGATAACGTCGATTCCGTACTTTTTCAGGCCGCAGCCGGTGTGGCCGCGCTCAGCGGCGTGCTCGCCGGTTTGCGCGAAGAAGCTGCCGCCCTCTGGACGCCCAATCACGCCCGGACTCGCGCATGGTATGTGGCGCAGGCGCGCATGAATGACGCCGTCGCGGCGTTGAAGGCGGGCACCGTAAGGCCTACCGCCTGGGCTCAGCAGCAGAGAGACACGCGCAAACTGGAAGAGGCCTACGAACAGGCGCAGGCGCAGCATGCTGCGCTGCTGGTGCAAAGCGGCGAACTTGAACGGCTTCGCCGACTGGCTCCATTGCTGGCGCAGATACGCGAGTATGAAGAGGTGCTGCGTCGTGAGGAAGCGGTGCTCGGGCGCAGCGATTCGCCCGACTCCTCCACGCCCGCCCTGTTGCTTCATGAGGCCGAGATACTACGGCTTGATGAGAGCCGGCTGCGGCTGATCGATCATCGCAGTGCCATCCAGGAATGCGGGTCCCGACTCCAGCTCCTTCAGGGCCAGCTGCATCGGGTATTGCGGCAGGCCGGGCGAGACGTGCCGGCACAGGCTCACGATGACGAAGCGGCCCTGGTCGCCCTCATCCCCGCGCGTCCGCTGCGGCGTGAAGTCGAACAGTTATTGGCCGAGGGTCGGCAGTTGCGTGCGGCCTCCGATGCGGCCACGCGGCTGCTGGACGAACGCCGCCGCGAAGTCGAGGCACTGCATAAGGAAATCCAGGCGCTGCCGGCCACATCGGCAAGTACTGAGCTGCGGGACGCGCTCGATGCCGCTACCGCTGCCGGCGATATCGCGGCACAGCTCGAAGCGGCCAGACGAAATCAGAAACGTGAGCTGGCCGCATTGGAGCGGCATCTGCAGATGCTTGCGCAACCGGCCGTGACGGTCCCGGGCAGTCTCGATGAATCCATGGTCTGGCTGCAAGGCATGATGCCTTGGCCGCTGTCGGCTGTGTCGGTGCAGGCGCAGCGCCGCCAGGCCTTGCAGAACGAACTCGAAACCGCTCGCAAGCGCGGCTCTGAAGCGCAAGAAGCCGCTGAATCGGCACGCCTGGAAGCAGACCAGTTCCGGCGATCGCGAGACGCGGTGTCACGGGACGAAGTCATGGCGGCCCGCCGCGAGCGAGACGCCTTGTGGCGCGAGATCTCGCAAGGCTCCGCGCCGCTGACCGAGCAGGCGGAACACTTTGCCTCCCTGATGCGAGGGGCCGACGCGCTGGCTGATCGCCATCTCGATGCAGTGGGGGACGCGGCACGACTGCAGGCAATGGAACACGAGTATGAGCGCCGCGCCCTTGCAGTGCAGGCACAGACCGCCCGGATATCGGAGTCGGAGAACGCGTTGGCCGCCTTTGACAAAGCATGGTGGGCGGAGTGCCGGCAGCGCCAGTTGCCGCCGCTGGCGCCTGCGGATATGCAGGCGTGGCTTGCCGACCGCGAGGCCGTATTGCCTGCCCATGATCGGGTTGTGGCGGCACGTGCGGAAGTCGAGCGCCTCGAAGCTAGCCACGCCGCGTTGCTGGACCGCCTCAGCGCAGCCTTGGAAGGTGTCACCCATAATGCCCCGATATCGCTGGCCCAGGCCTGTGCATCGGCGCGCACGCTTCTGAAGCGTGCGGATGAAACGGCTGCCAGTCGTCACGCGCTGGGCGCCCAGCTTGCCCGTGTGGAACAGCAGATTCCCGTTTTGGAGCAGGATGCCCGGCGCAGCGTGGCGGCGAGGCAGGAGTGGCGGCAGCGGTACGAACACGCCCTGCAACGGGCCCAGCTGCCGGGTGATGTGGACGACACATATATCCTGGAAGCACTCGAGCTGTTTACCAATGCCGACAGCCTGGCTGACCAGATGCGGCAGTGCCGCGAGCAGCATGGGCAGCTGGTCAACGAGATGCAGCGCTTTCATCAGGCGGTGGCCGATCTGGCCGTCACCCTCGGTATGCGGGCGCCTGCCCCGGCCGAGGCTGAACTCCAGGTTATCGAATGGACGAAGGCGCTTGCGTCACAGCGCGACGCCCAACGCAGCCGTGACGATGCACGCGTGCGCCTGGCACAGCTTAATGAGCGCCTGCTGCAGGAAGGTGCTGGGCGTTCACGCGCCGAAATCGAAGCCGAGCTGGCTGCAACGGATCCATCGGAGCTCGCCCTGAAACTGGAAGCGCTGCAGGCGGAAATGGCCGATGCAGCGGCGACGCTGAGCCGCCTCGCGGTGGAGCGCGACCGCGCCCGTCAGAATCTGGAGGCCATCTCCGGCGGCAACGCCGCTGCATTGGCTGAGGCGCAGCGTCAGGAAGCCCTGGCCGACATGGCCGAAATTAGCGAGCGCTACGTAAATTTGTATATCCAGTACCGGCTGCTGGAGCGGGTCACAGAACGCTATCGTGAGCGCAAGCAGGGCCCCCTGCTGGAGCGGGCCGGGCAGCTGTTTGCCGACCTCACATTGGGTTCGCACAGTGGGCTCGAGATCGACGGCATCGAGGCGGTCCTCTATGCTCGCCGTGCGGACGGCGGTCTGGTCGAGCTTGAAGGCTTGAGTGACGGCACCCGCGACCAACTCTATCTGGCGCTGCGCCTGGCCGCGCTCGAGCTTTATCTGGATAGCGCATCGGGCTTGCCCTTCATCGCTGACGACCTTTTCATCAACTACGACGATGCGCGCTCCGCGGCAGGGTTACGCAAGCTGGCCGGCGTTGCGCGGCGAACCCAGGTCATTTTTCTTACCCATCACACCCATATGGTGGAACTCGCTCGCGAGACGCTGGGTGGCGCAGTGAACGTGATTGAGTTGAACGCCTCGGCATAGGATGTGTCCCCGCTATCGGCGGGTCGCAGCCGGGATCGTTATACTGCTTCGAGAACAACGAAGACCAGGAGACAACCATGCCTCAGCCGGATCAGATCTGTGCCTACCCGGTGCCGGACCCGAATTCACTTGATGAAGACCTGCAGGCGGTGTTCGCCAAATGCATCGACAAGCTCGGCCTGGTTCCCAACGTGCTGGCCACCTACAGCATCCGGCCGCAACGCCTGCGCAACTTCATGGCGATGTACAACGAAATCATGTTTTCGGAGTCGGGGCTGAGCAAGCTGGAGCGGGAGATGGTCGCGGTCGTGGTTTCAAGCGCGAACCGCTGTTACTACTGCCTTGTCGCCCATGGACAGGCGGTCCGGGCGCTCTCGGGCGATCCGGAGCTTGGAGAGATGCTCGTGATGAACCACCGGGTGGCACGGCTCGACGAACGCCAGCGTGCCATGCTCGACTTCGCCTGGAAGCTCACCAAGACGCCGTCCGAAGTGGGGGAGGAAGATCGGCGCCGCCTGCATAGAGTGGGGCTGAGCGTTGATGATGTGTTCGATCTGTCCGAGACGGTCGCTTTCTACAATTTCTCCAATCGCGTGGCCACCGCGCTGGATATGATGCCCAACGCGGAATACCACGGCATGGATCGTCCCGAGCCGTTTGTCGCGCCGGTGCCCGTCAGGAAAGATTAAGCAGGAAGATGGTGGCACTGATCGTCAGGAACGAAGCACAGGTTCCCAGCAGCAGTGCTGCCGAGCAACGGTCTTCCAGGCCATAGCGCAGTCCGATTACGGGAAAGATGCTCAGCATGGGTGCCGCAGCGAACAGGACGGCGGCTTGGCGCAGCACCGGATCCAGCCCGGGGATGAACAGGAAGAAGAGCGCCGTGAGGGCGGGATGCAACAGCAGCTTGCCCAGGGTGATCCACGTGGCGTCCGCCAGCATGCCCTTGGGCCGCAGGCCATAAAGGTTGCCGCCCACGGCGAACAACGCGACTGGTGCGGCCGCCATGGCCAGCATGTCGATCACCCGCAAAGCTACTTGTGGTAAAGGGATGCGGAACGCCGCCAGGAACAGCCCGATGCAGATCGCAATCAGCAGGGGGCTACGCATCAATTGCCTGATGGTGTGCCGCAGTCGCGCGCCCAAGCGCGCACCCGACTGATTGGCTCCGGCGTCGGCGATCGCCATGGCCATGGGAATCATGAACATGCTTTCGACCAATATGGTCATCGCCACCGCCCGCGAGGCGGGCGCTGTGCCGAGCACCATGGCGCAGATCGATACGCCAATGAAGCCGCTATTGGCAGAGGACATCCCTAATCCGGCCATGCTGCTTTCCGCAATGCTGCCACTGCGGAACCGCCGGAAGGCCACCATGCCGATCGCGAACGCAGCGAGAGAGGCCAGACCATAGCCGGCCAGGAAGTCCAGGTCCATCGATTCGGACAGCGAACGGTTGGCCATGCCGCGCACGATGAGCGCGGGTAGGGCGATGGTGATAACGAAGATCCCCATTCCGCGCGTCGTATCTCGGGAAATGAGTCCCGTCATGACCGACACGTAGCCCAGGCCAATGAGGATGAAAATGGGTGCTGTGATCGAGAGAATGGCAGACATGGTGGAAGAGCGCAGTGCCGCGTCGGCTGGAATTCGTCCCCGGCGGTTGCAGTCGCTATTGTAAGTGCCGGTTCCATATTCCATAGCGTTATATGCAAAGAGCAGAAAATTGGTTCGCCGCATATAGCAAAAGGAATAAAGTGACGGACAAGGCTCAGGCAGCATGCCGCCGGGCCATCACCGCTCCTCCTGGATTTCAAGTTTCCCCATGAAGTTTTCCTTTCAGAATGTCCGCAAGTCCTTTGGCGACCTTCACGTCATCGAGGACTTCACCCGTCATGTTGACGATGGCGAACTCGTTGCGCTGGTCGGCCCCTCCGGCTGCGGTAAGTCCACGTTGCTGCACATGGCTGCGGGTCTTGAGCGCGCATCCGGCGGCAAGGTGCTGGCCGATGGCAAGGCCATCAAAGGTCCACACCCCGAACGCACGCTGATGTTCCAGGAGAACGCGCTCTACCCATGGCTGACGCTGGAGCAGAATGTGGCGCTGGCCCTGGAGTTCCAACGCACCGACAAGCGCAAGGCGCGAGAGCTGGCGCGTGAATGGCTCGCCAAGGTGCAGTTGGCAGGGTTCGAGGACTATTTCCCGCAGCAGGTATCGGGTGGCATGCGTCAGCGCACGGCGCTGGCCCGCGCCTTCATTTCGCAGCCTAAGGCCCTGCTGCTCGATGAGCCCTTCGGTGCGCTCGACGCCCTGACTCGCATGACCCTTCAGGATGCGCTTCGCGATTTGATCCGTGAAGCTGCGCCCACCGTATTGCTCGTCACGCACGATGTCGATGAGGCCTTGTTTCTGGCTGACCGGATCCTGGTATTTAGCTCGCGGCCGGCGACGGTGCTCAAGGAATTCAACCTGGCGCATCATGAAAAAACGCATGATCTGTCCGAATTCGCCCCGATGCGGCGCGAGATTCTCGGCTTGCTGGGCATCCAGGCTCGCGCCGAAGAGTCGGATCTAGCAAGCGCCCATCACACCACACAATCCACTGAGGAAGTCGTAGCATGAAGTTCACCCGTTTATTGATTCCCGCCCTGGCGGCACTTGCCTTTGCGGGCCAGTCTTTCGCAGCCGAGAAGCTGCGCGTCGGCTATCTGCGCGTAATGGACGACGCGCAAGCCATCGCCGCTTACGAAGGCGGTTTCTATGAGAAGCACGGCCTGGATGTCGAACTTGTCGAATTCCAATCCGGCACCGACCTGATCAAGGCGATCGTCGGCGGCCAGCTCGATACGGGCGTGCTCGGGTTCACGAACGCGGCCTCATGGTCTTCACGCGGTGCAGATCTCAAAGTGGTGGGCGGTGCGCAACATGGCTTCCACGCCATCGTGGTGCGTGAGGATGCAGGCATTGAAACCGTGGCTGACCTGAAGGGTAAGACGCTGGCTTCCCAGAAGGAAGGCAGCACTGCCGATACGGTCTTGCGCGGTGTGGTGCTGAAGGACGCCGGCCTTGGCCCCAAGGACGTCAATGTGCTGGGCGTGAGCCCGCAGGTTGCCGTGCAGTCGCTTGTGGGCAGCCGCGTCGAAGCTGCCTTCCTGTTCGAGCCCCAAGCCAGCATCGCCAAACTGGTGGCTCCCGTGAAGCAGATCTACGAGGTCGGTCAGGTCTGGCCCTTCCCGTGCATGGTGGTCATCACCTCGGGTGAAGTGCTCAAGGAACGCAAGGATGCCGTCTGGAAGTCCCTCGACGCCCAGAACGACGCCATTGAACTGCTTGAAAACCAGCCCGATGAAGCAGCCAAGCTCATCGCCTCCTATTTCATCGCCGAGCCGACGCTCAAGACGCTCGACGGAAAGGAAGTGCCACGCGAGCAAGTGATCAGCGATGCGATCAAGACGCAGACCTTCAGCCCCATCCTGACGCCTGAAGAAATCAAGCGCATGCAGGAGATCGCAGACATCATGCAGGCGCAGGGCTCGCTCAAGACGCGTGATGGCTCTCCGTTCGACGTGACCCAGATCGTCGACCTCGAATGGCAGGAAACTCGCGGTCTGTAAATGAGTACACAAAAGCAGTTATCCGGCCCCCTGAAGAAGGTGGCCATGGGTGTGGCCGTGCTGGTCATCCTGCTGATCTGGCAGGCGGCGGCATGGTCGCTTCCCGATTTTCTGATGCCCAACGTGCCGTCGGTCATCCTGCGGCTCTGGGAAGATATCCAGTCGGGTGATTTCCGTACGGCGCTCGCCGGCAGCCTGACCCGATTGGGGTTCGGCTACGGCTTCGCACTTCTCTTCGGCATCGGCTTTGGTCTGATCGGGGCGTTGTTGTTCTTCTTCAGGGAAGTTCTAAAGAACGCGATCATCATCCTGCAGTCGATCCCGTCAATCGCATGGGTGCCGTTGTTCCTCATCATGATGGGCTTCGGCAACATGCCGATCATCGTGGTTATTGCGCTGTCCGCGTTTTTCCCCGCTGCCTTGTCGGTGATGAACGCCACGGAAAGTGTGTTGGCGGTGCATGTGTCGGCCGCCAGAGTGATGGGCGCCAGCCGTTGGGACATGGTGCGGCGGGTCTATCTGCCCGCAGTGATGCCCGAGCTCATCACGGGTGCGCAGCTGGCGTTCGGTAATGCCTGGCGTGCGCTGATATCAGCCGAGATGCTGATCGGCTTTGGCCAGGGTCTGGGTCGTACGCTGGCCTATGCCGGGGAAACCGCCGATATGTTGGGCGTGATGTCCAATATTTTGACCATCGCCATTCTCGCCACGCTGATTGACCAGGTGCTGCTGGAAAACCTCAAGCGCAAGGTCCTGCGTTATCAGTATGTCTGAGGTGATCTCCGTGTTGCGTGAAGTCTTCAACGGCGGAGGCGGCCGATGGCACGCGGCCGCCGCGATTCTACTGGGTATCCTGGGTATGAGCCTGTGGGCGGGCGCGCCCGCTGCAGAGCCCGTATCTGGCGCAAAGGGCGGGCTGGCCGCTCAGTCACAGACGCCGGCTGACGAGCCGTTGAAGCTCGGCATGCCTTACGTCGTTCCACCGCATGTGCCGGGCTCCAAAGTCCGCACGCCGGAGGGCCTGGCGCCGCTGTTGGCGGAGCGCCTCGGAAAGACACGTCCGGTGGAACCGGTGGCACTGCCCGCGAGCCACGCTTCCGCACTGTTGCTGCCCCTCAACGCCGAAGAAGCGGCGGCTCACGACGGAGTGGTTATTCCAACGGGGTACCGCGCGGGCATCATGGCCATCATGCGCACCGATACCGACATCAAGCAGTGGGAAGATTTGCGTGGCCGCACGGTATGCCTGGCTGAAGGTTCTGGTCTGGCGGGCAGCATGCAGGCGCGGTATGGGGCAGTGGAAAAGGTCTTCCGTGCCCCCGCAGATGCCTTGCTGGATCTGCGTATCGGCGGCTGCGATGCAACGGTGCACGACAGCACCATGCTGCATGCCTTGCTGGAGTTCCCGGAGTGGCAGAAGTTCTCTGCCCGCCTGCCGGTGCAGGACGAGCGGGAACTGTCGTTCGTCGTGCCCGCCAGCGACACGCAGCTGACGGGCGAGCTTCAAGCGCAGGTGGCGGCCTGGCATGATGAGGCGCTGCTTTCCAAGCTGACGAAGCAAAGTGCGCGCGACATCGCCTTCGAGGTCTATCTGGACCAGGAAGTGCCCGATTGTCACTGACGGCGGCGTGCGCCCCGGCCCTTACAATAAGCGTTTTCACGTAATCGGGGCCGCTGCATGGGCACGTCTGCCACGCCAGAGAAACGGGAAGGCTTCAGCTCCACGCTGGGTGTGCTGGCTGCCACGCTGGGCTCAGCCGTGGGGCTTGGCAACATCTGGAAGTTCCCGGCGCTGACCGGCGAGAACGGCGGAGCCGGTTTCCTGTTGATCTATCTCTGCGCCACCTTGCTGGTGGGCCTGCCGGTGATGATCGCAGAACTCACACTGGGGCGCACGGCGCGCGCCAATCCCATTGCCGCCCTGAAAACCATGTCGCCGCCCGGCCATGCCTGGTGGCTCGTCGGTTTCATGGGGATGCTGGCGGCTTTCCTCATCATGTCGTTCTATTCGGCAGTGGTGGCGTGGGTGTTCGCCTATGTGTGGAAGTCGCTGGAAGGCTCTGCACTCAGCAGCGATCCGGTCGTCACCGAAGCTGCCTTCAATTCATTGGTCAGCAGTCCGTGGCAGTCATTGCTGTGGCAGTGGGTGGTGCTGGCGCTCATCGGCGGCATTCTGTTGAAGGGCGTGTCGGGCGGTATCGAGGCAGTCACGAAACGATTGATGCCTTTGTTGTTCGTGCTCCTGGCCGGACTATGCGTATTCAGCCTGACACTTGATGAAGCGGCTGCCGGCCTGGCATTTCTGTTCAGCCCCGATTTCGCCAAAGTCGACAGCAGCGTGGTGCTCACCGCCGTCGGGCTGGCGTTCTTCAAGATGTCGGTGGGCATGGGCACCATGATCACCTATGGAAGCTATTTTCGCAGCGACCAGAACATTCCGCTGACGGCGGGGCGCGTCATGTGCGCCGACCTGGCCGTCTCCCTGCTGGCCGGCATTGCCATATTCCCGGCGGTCTTTACCTTCGGGTTTGAGCCCTCCGCTGGGCCGGCACTGGTGTTCATTACCTTGCCGGCGGTCTTCTCTCAGTTGCCTTTTGGCCACGGCCTGATGGTCGTCTTCTTCGTTCTCACTTCGATCGCCGCAATCGGTGCCATGCTGTCACTGCTGGAGGTGCCCGTGCTCATTCTGCATGAACGCTTTGGCCTGAAACGGCCGCAAGCGATTCTGGCCTGCGTGATCATGGTGGCTGCGCTGGGCGCGGCGTGCGCCTTGTCGGCCAGTGTCCTGGCCGACTTCAAATTGATGGGCCGAACAATGTTCGGCCTTGCGGACTTCGTATCGTCGAACCTGTTGCTGCCCCTGGGCGGTATCCTCATCGCCCTGTTTACCGGCTGGGTCTGGGGTAGAGACCGCTTTACCCGCGCATTGTCCAACGATGGCGCGCTTGGCAACGCGCGCCTGGCATCCTTGCTGGTGATCCTGCTGAAGTATGTTTCGCCGGTACTGATTCTGATCGTGATGCTGCAGGGCCTCGGTTACCTGTAGTGGAACCTACACAGCCGGCGACTGTTCCTGTGCCGGGTCGCAAGTCTGCGTGCCCTGGTAACCGGCCTGCGTCACGTGCGCGCCGGGGGCGACATCATGGATCAGCCAGACATTGCCACCGATCGTGCAGCCCTTGCCCAAGGTGACACGTCCGAGAATCGTGGCGCCTGCATAAATCACCACATCGTCTTCGACTATCGGGTGGCGGGGCAGCCCCTTGGTGAGTGCACCGTCAGCGTCGGAAGGGAAGCGCTTGGCACCCAGTGTCACGGCCTGGTAGATACGCACGTTGTTGCCGATGATGGCCGTCTCACCAATAACCACGCCCGTGCCGTGATCAATGAAGAAATGCTCCCCAATACGCGCGCCCGGGTGAATGTCGATGCCGGTTTCCGAGTGCGCAATTTCGGATGTCATGCGCGCAAGCAGCGGCAGCTCCAATTGGTAGAAGCGGTGCGCGATGCGATGGTGAATCATGGCGTGCAGGCCGGGGTAGCAAAGCAGGATCTCGTCCACACTGCGGGCAGCCGGGTCGCCGGCATAGGCTGCGAGCGTGTCCGAATCCAGCAGGCGGCGAATTTCAGGTAGTGCCCCGGCGAACGCCTGCACCTTTTCGATGGAAATCGCCTCGAGCGTGTCTTCGTCCAGGGGCTCGTGCCGGTGCTGATACGCCAGCTCCAGCCGTACCTGATCCAGCAAAGCGTGCAAGGTGGAGTCAAGCGTATGACCGACGTAGAAGTCCTCGCTTTCCTGGCGAAGGTCGATGGGCCCAAGTCGCATGGGAAAGAGGATTCCACGCAGATCATTCACGATGGTCTTCATCGCCGCGGGCGCAGGGAAGTTGCGGCCGCCGGACTCCAGGGGGCGACCCTGCGACACGCGCCATTTCTGGCGGATGTAGGCGAGTTCGGAAACGATGGGTTGTATATCGAATACGGCCATATGATTACTACCTGCGGGAATATTCAGAAAGTCGTCAATGATAGCAACGGGGCGCGCTTGCTAGGCGAAAGGGCGCGGCGTCTGCGGAGTCTGATCGATGGCAGGAGCCACCTGGAAACACGAGAAGTAACGCGTCAACGCGGCTTCGTCGCCGTCCAGTCGGCAATCGCCTTCGCGCAGAGCCTCAGTCAGCGGTTGCTTGCCGTATGCGAGCCGCAGTACCACGACTGGGTCGGCGTGGACCGTTGCCTGAGCCCATGAGTCCGATTGGGCGGGATGGCAAGGCGGGTCGCCACGAACGACCGCGAGTCGACCGCGCTCTATGGCGGCGTGATACGTATTGCGATGCATGATGAACGTAATACGGCAAGATAACCCAGCGGCGGCTGCCGGTTGAAACATGGCCTTGAAGGACAGCGCCATGGCATCGGCCGTAAGTGGCCGTCCGCGCTCGAAAGCAGGCGAGCGTACGCCCCATTTCAAGAGTTCGAGGATCGCCGGTTCCAGCTCGGCACCCCAGGTCGTCAGCCCGTACACCCGGCACGCAGCAGGAGGCGGGAGGTCGCGACGGGCGAGTACACCGGCCGCCTCCAGGTCGATCAGCCTTTGTGTCAGCACATTGGGGCTGATACTGCCTAATGCCTGGCGTAGTTCGGAAAAGCGCCGAGGCCCGAGCAAGAGTTCCCGCACGATCAGCAAGGCCCAGCGTTCCCCGACCAGGTCGAGTGCATGGGCGGCGGCACAGCCGTCGTCGTAGCGACGCCTGGCTGCAGCAGGGGCTGTTCTTCGTGCCGGGCCTGCGCCGGCGGACCGCGCCGCTGAAGCCGGTGTCGACGGATCGGCAGAGCTGGCTGCGGTGTAAGCGGAGGGTGAGACGGCGTCCTTCATGGTGATCCTGCCCGTTATCCACCTGGACAGTATAGGCGCAAGTTCAGAAATACAATTTGTTAGTTCTAAATTAGGACCAAAAGGTTCACAATAGGTCCAGCCGGAATCGCGCCGCCCCCTTGCTGCTTCCTTCAACCGACGGCAGATCACCCACCGGCGAGGAGAGACTAATGAGTACCGTTACGGAGAACACGACCGCAGAGTCGGCGATCGCCAACCTGTACGATAGCTGGCTCGATGCCGTGAAGCGCCAGCAGCTGGACACGGTTCTGGATTGCTATACCGAAGACGTGGTGGCGTTCGACGCCATACTGGCCCTGCAGTTCAAAGGCAAAGACGCCTATCGCAAGCACTGGGAGGCATGCATGGAGTTTTGTCCGTCCCGGGACAAGACGCCCATATTCGAGTTGCATGACCTGCAGGTGGATGCTAGTGGTCCGGTGGCCTTTGCCTATGGATTGATGCGTTGCGGGCACCAGGACGGAGACCGAGTCGAGGCCTCATGGATGCGCATGACGGCCGGGCTTCGCCGGGAAGGCGACGAGTGGCGTATTGCCCACGAGCATTTTTCGGCGCCGTTCGACATGCCGTCGGGCAAGGCGATGTTCCATCTTACGCCCGATGCAGCCGAGGACACGCCGCGGCCCATACCCGCCGGGATGTCGACGATTTCCGCGCATATCGTCTGCTCCGATGCGCCTGCTGCGATCGAGTTCTACAAGAAAGCCTTCGGTGCAATGGAGTTGCCGCACGGCCGGCTGGAAATGGACGGCGTGTTTCTGCACGGTGAGATCGTGATTGGGGATTCTGTGGTGATGATCGCCCAGGAAGATGAGCGTTGCGGAAGCGCGAGTCCACAGACGTTGAAGGGCACGCCGGTCACCTTGCATCTATACGTGCCTGACGCGGACCGTGTGTACCAACGCGCCATAGAGGCCGGGGCGACGTCCATCATGCCGCTTTCAGACATGTTCTGGGGGGATCGTTATGGCGTGCTGGAAGACCCCTTTGGGCATCGCTGGTCGGTGGCAACGCACGTGCGCGACCTCACGCCGGAAGAGATTCGGGATGCTGCGCGGGAGTTCTGCTCACCCAGCTAAGGGCCGGAGGAGTGTAGAAGCAGGGGTGTAAAAGCAGGCGGGTGGCGGCATGGCGCCGCCATCCCACCGGACTGCTTGGACGATCAAACCGTTTGCGGCTGTCGAACCCTTATTCTGCGGCGACCGGACGCGCCGCCCCCGCGTCTAGCGACGCCGGTTTGTCCTTGAAGCGTTGGAAAATCGTGGCCGCGATGGGGCCGCTGATGTTGTGCCAGACACTGAAGATCGCACTCGGCACGGCGGCGAGCGGCGAAAAATGCGCCGTAGCAAGCGCAACGCCAAGGCCGGAGTTCTGCATGCCGACTTCAATCGACATGGTCTTGCGCTGCGCGACATTCAGCCCGAACGCTCTGGCCAGCAGGTAACCCAGCAACAGGCCCAGGCCATTGTGCAGAACGACAACCGCAAAGATGGTCAGGCCGGTTGTGGCGATGCGTTCCTGGCTACCCGCCACCACCGCGGCAACAATCGCCACGATCGCAGCAACCGACACCAGCGGCAACACGTCCACAAACACCTTGATGCGCTTGCCGAGCAATGACTGCACGATCACACCCAGCACGATGGGCACGATCACCACTTTCACGATCGACCAGAACATGGCAACGGCGCTTACTTCAAGCCAGGCGCTGGCAAGAAGATAGATCAGCGCGGGCGTGGCTATAGGAGCGAGCAGGGTGCTGACCGAAGTGATGGCGACCGAAAGCGCAACATCGCCACGAGCGAGATAAGTGATGACGTTGGAGGCCGTCCCGCCCGGGCAGCAGCCCACCAGGATAACGCCGATGGCGATTTCCGGCGGCAGCGCCAGCACTTGGCACAAAGCCCAGGCCAAGGCGGGCATGATCACGAATTGGCCCAGGACCCCAAGAAAGACCGTTAAGGGGCGGCGGCCGACTTCAGCGAAATCCTGCTTCGACAGAGTCAGGCCCATGCCGAACATGACGATGCCCAGAAGGGTGACGACGTAGGGTCCGATCCACTTGAAGGTATCAGGAGAATAGAAGGCAAGGACGGCGAAGAGAAGCGTCCAGACGGCAAAGGTCTTGCCGATGAATTGGCTCAGGCGAGCGAGGGCTTGCATGATGGGAAATCCTTGAGATATGAATATGAGGAGTTTCGGCCACCGTTGTCCTGGCCGCGGGGTGTTGCGGGGAAGGGCGACGCGCATTGGGCAGATAGCCAAGCGCAAAGCAGCGAGCCGCGGGATTGGCGGCGCGCCGGGAGGCTGGTATTAACCCTTATTTTAATACGGCGTGTTCGATCATCAGTTGGACCGAGACGCGGCCGTTCCACTCATTGCGATCCAGGCGATAGGCCAGCTCAGCTTCGTCGGGCAGAACTTCGGCGCGGTTGAACCAGATGGCGTCGTAGCGATGGGTCCCGCGCTGCAGGAAGAGCTTCAGGTGCTTCCCTTTCAGCAGCCGTTGGTGCAATACACGGAAGGTGTCCCGGAAAACCGGGGCAGGGAAGCCGGCGCCCCAGACCTGCTGCTGGATCAGGTCAGCCACTTCCACAGTGGCGAAATCCGGTTCCAGTGAGCCATCCGTCTCAATGATGGGCTCAAAACGATCGGCGCCGGAGAGCTCGCGCACGGCGGCGTCGAAACTGTCGACGAAGTGTTCGTATGCCGATTCAACCAGTGTCAACCCGGCGGCCATGGCGTGGCCACCAAATTTCAGGATGATGCCTGGGTGTCGCTTGGACACCAGGTCGAGCACATCCCGGAGGTGAACATCGGGAACCGAGCGGCCGGACCCACGCAATGTGCCGTCATCACAGCGC
>JAJUGH010000029.1 GCA_029268265.1 Alcaligenaceae bacterium
CGGCGTGACCCGCACGATCTGTCCGACGAGGCCGCCTTCATCGATCACGGGCATCCCGGGCTGTATGCCGCTTGAACTGCCCTTGTTGAAGACAAGATGGTGGTTGAAGGCACTGGTGGGTTCGAACAGCACCTCGACCGCAATGGCGGGTTGGGTGACGGTATCGGGCACGTTCAGCAGGCGCCGCAGCTGTTCGTTTTCCGCGGCGAGCTGCGCAGCGTGCGTGGCCATTTGGGCCAGCTCGATGCGCTGACGTTGCAGGGCTTCCTTTTCGAGCCGGATCTCGTGCGCGGCGTCGATCCAGCTTGCGACACGCTCGATGCCGTCGCGCGGAGCCAGCATGAGTCTCTGAAACGGATAGAGTGCGACCGAGATGCCCTGACGCACCGGCTCAAGAGTGGACCAGCGCGCGTCTACCAGCAGCAGGGCCAGAGCCAGCAATGCAAGCGCAAAGAGCCGTGCCTCGAGGGGCGGTCCTTGCCTGAACAACTTCAGCGAGCCGTTTTCCTGCATGAGCCTGTGGGATCAGCCTTCGCGTCTTACGGCACGCAAGGCTGCGCAATACCGGTATCAATCGTAAATAAAGACGCTGCCAAGCTTCTCGAGGTGCTCGAGCGCTTCGCCGCAACCGCGTACAACGCAGGTCAGGGGGTCTTCGGCCACCACCACGGGCAGGCCCGTCTCTTCTTGCAGCAGGCGGTCGAGATCCCGTAACAGCGCGCCGCCGCCGGTCAGGGCGATGCCCTTGTCGGTGATATCGGCGCCAAGCTCGGGGGGCGTCTGTTCCAGACCGGTCTTCACTGCCGACACAATCTGGTTCAGCGGGTCAGTGAGTGATTCCAGGATCTCATTGGAGGAAACCGTGAAGCTGCGCGGCACGCCTTCGGAGAGGTTGCGGCCCTTGACTTCCAGCTCCTTGATCTCGGAACCGGGGAAGGCGGAGCCGATTTCCTTCTTGATCAGTTCGGCGGTGGGCTCGCCGATCAGCATGCCGTAGTTGCGGCGGATATAGTTGATGATGGATTCGTCGAATTTGTCGCCACCCACGCGCACGGAACCCTTGTACACCATGCCGCCCAGCGAGATGATGGCCACTTCGGTGGTGCCGCCGCCGATGTCGACGACCATGGAGCCGCTGGCGTCGGACACCGCAAGACCGGCGCCAATGGCGGCAGCCATGGGCTCTTCGATTAGATACACCTGGCTGGCACCCGCTCCCAGTGCGGACTCGCGAATGGCGCGGCGCTCAACCTGCGTGGAACCGCAGGGAACGCAGATGATGATGCGAGGGCTGGGCGCGAACATGCTGCGCGGATGCACCATGCGGATGAACTGCTTGAGCATCTGCTCGGTGACCGTGAAATCGGCGATTACGCCGTCTTTCATGGGGCGGATGGCCTCGATGTTGCCGGGAACGCGACCCAGCATCTGCTTGGCTTCGCGACCAACCGCCTGGATGATCTGCTTGCCACCGGGCCCGCCTTCCTGCCGGATGGCCACGACCGAAGGTTCGTCGAGCACGATACCCTTGCCACGAACATAGATAAGGGTATTGGCGGTACCGAGGTCGATCGCCATATCGCTGGAGAAGTAACTGCGGAGGAATCCGAACATGGGAATGAGTGAGCTGAATGTGGAGAACTCGGCCGGTCCGCGCGAAGGTGCACCGCGGGCCGCATCCGGAGGGCCGCCGGACTATCCGATGAAACGAAGAATGATAACTTATAATCCACTGTCTATAAGATCGAATAGCGGGCATCCGCGCCCCCCTTTCACCGGTCATGACATTCAGTTTCCAAGTGGCCGCATTTGATACAAGAACCCATGGCAATTTCCGAGCAAGACGTCAAGCGCATCGCACAGCTTGCGCGCATTCAGCTTTCGCCCGACGAAGCCGCGCAAACCCAGAAGGAGCTCAATGACATTCTCGGGCTGATGGCGCGCCTGCAGGCGGTCGATACCACCGGTGTCGAACCGATGGCCCATCCTCTTTCCGCCCATCAGGATATCCAGTTGCGCCTGCGTGAAGACAAGGCAGCACCGACTCATACCGAGGCCGAGCGCGCCGCGCTGATGTCCAACGCGCCGGCACAGGCGGAAGGCCTGTTCCTCGTGCCCACGGTGATCGAGTAAAAGCGAATGGCAAAACTTCCCCTCCACACCGAATTCCCCAGTATCCAGGCTCTGCGCGAGGCGCTGCAGGCGCGGCGCGTAAGCGCCACCGAAGTCGCCCAGAGCGCGCTGGACTCCATCCAATCGCACGCCCATCTGAACGCGTTCCTTCACGTCGATGCCGATCTGTCGCTAGCCCAGGCGCGCGCAGCGGACCACGCCATCGCGAGCGGCGCGGACGCCCCGCTGGCCGGCATCCCGATTGGCCACAAAGACGTTTTCGTCACCCAGGGATGGCGCAGTACAGCTGCGAGCCGCATGCTGCAGGATTACGTGAGCCCCTTCGATGCAACGGTAGTGAGTCGCCTGCTCGAGGCCGGCGCCGTATCGCTGGGCAAGCTCAATTGCGACGAGTTCGCCATGGGTTCGGGAAACGAGACCTCCATTTACGGACCGGTGCGTAATCCGTGGGACCATTCTGCCGTGCCGGGCGGCTCGTCGGGCGGCTCTGCCGCCGCCGTTGCCGCAGGTCTGCTGATGGCCGCTACAGGTACCGATACCGGCGGCTCGATCCGCCAACCCGCTGCGCTTTGCGGCATCTCCGGCATCAAACCGACTTACGGCACCGTGTCTCGGCTCGGCATGATCGCCTACGGCTCCAGCCTTGACCAGGCCGGCCCCATCGCCCGCCACGCTCGCGACCTGCTCGAAGTGCTCGAGCCGATGTCTGGCTTCGACCCGCTCGACTCCACGAGCCTGGAATACTGCGACACCGAGGCCAACAAGCCCGGCCGCATTCGTGGTCGGTACAACGCCGCCATCGCCAAACAGCAGAAGAGCGGCAGCCGTCCGCTCGAAGGCCTGCGTATCGGTGTCCCGCGCGAATTTTTCGACGAAGCGTTGACGCCCGACGTCGCCCAGGCGGTCGAAAAGGCGTTGCAGGTATTTGAAAGCCTCGGCGCCGTACGGGTGGAAATCAGCCTCCCGCGCACCGAGCTTTCCATTCCCGCCTACTACGTCATTGCGCCGGCCGAAGCATCTTCCAACCTTTCGCGGTACGACGGCGTTCGTTTCGGACACCGGACCGATTCCTACACCGATCTGGAAGACATGACGAGCCGCTCGCGCTTCGAGGGCTTCGGCCCTGAAGTGCGGCGCCGGGTGCTGGCAGGTACCTACGTGCTCTGCCACGGTTACTACGACGCCTACTACCTGCAGGCCCAGCGCGTGCGCCGCATGATCGCCGACGACTTCCGCACTGCATTCGCGGAGCACTGCGACGTGATCATGGGGCCGGTCACTCCGTCGGTGGCGAAATCGATCGGTGATAACCGTGAAGACCCGATCGCCGACTGGCTGTCCGACATCTACACCCTGGGCGTGAGCCTGGCCGGCCTGCCCGCCATGTCCGTTCCCTGCGGCTTCGGCGTTGAACGGCCATTGCCCATCGGGCTGCAGATCATCGGCAACTACTTCGCCGAAGGCGAACTGCTTGCAGTGGCCGACTGCTACCAGCAAGCAACCGACTGGCATCAACGCACTCCAGGACAGCAATAATGGATTGGGAAATCGTCATCGGCCTGGAAACGCACGCCCAGCTTTCCACCGAGTCCAAGATCTTTTCGGTAAGCAGCACTCGCTACGGTGCGGCCGCCAACACGCAAGCCAACGAGATCGACCTTGCTCTGCCGGGCAGCCTTCCCGTAATGAACCGGGGCGCCGTTGAGCGCGCGATCCAGTTCGGACTGGCAGTGGGTGCCACCATCGCGCCGCGATCCCACTTCGAGCGCAAGAACTACTTCTACCCTGACCTGCCCAAGAATTACCAGATCAGCCAGTTGGAGATCCCGGTGGTCCAGGGCGGCGTCATCCGGTTTTTCGTCGGCGACGAAGAAAAAACGGTCAATCTCACCCGGGCCCACCTGGAAGAAGACGCCGGCAAGTCGCTGCATGAAAACTTTGTCGGTCCCCACGGCGAGTCGTCCACCGGCATCGACCTGAATCGTGCCGGCACGCCGTTGCTGGAAATCGTCAGCGAACCCGAAATGCGTTCCGCCGCCGAGGCGGCCGCCTATGCCCGTGCGCTTCATGCGTTGGTGGTGTGGCTTGGAGTTTGCGATGGCAACATGCAGGAAGGCTCCTTCCGCGTAGACGCCAACGTCTCGGTTCGGCCCCGCGGACAGCGTGAGTTCGGCACGCGTTGCGAAATCAAGAACGTCAATTCCTTCCGCTTCCTGGAGCGCGCGATTCTTTACGAGGCGCGTCGGCAGATCGAGCTCATCGAAGACGGTGGCAAGGTCGTACAAGAGACCCGCCTGTACGACGCCGAGCGCGATGAAACCCGCAGCATGCGCAGCAAGGAAGACGCTCACGACTACCGCTACTTCCCGGATCCAGACCTTCCTCCGCTCATCATTGCGCCGGAGTGGATCGAGCGTGTACGCGCGGACATGCCGGAATTGCCTTCTCAGAAGCGCAGCCGCTTTGAAGCCGATCTGGGTCTGACGCCTTATGATGCCGCCCAGCTCACCATGGACCGGGACACCGCCGCCTTCTTCGAGAAGCTGGCCGCCGCGCTGCCGCAGGGCCAGGCCAAGCTTGCCGCCAACTGGGTGCTCGGCGAGCTGGCCGCTGCGCTCAACCGCGATGAGCTCGAAATCGCCGCAAGCCCGGTGTCCCCGGAAAAGCTGGCTGGACTGCTGCAACGAATTGTCGACGGCACGATCTCCAACAAGATCGCGCGCGACGTCTTTGCTGCCATGTGGGAAACGCCGGCCAGCGATGCCGACGCCATCATCGAAGCGAAGGGTCTGAAGCAGATCAGCGACACGGGCGCGATCGGCGCCATGGTTGATGAAGTGCTGGCGGCTCACCCTGCCATCGTGGAGGAATACCGTGCGGGCAAGCAGAAGGCCTTCAATTCGCTCGTGGGCCAGGTGATGAAGCTCGCCAAGGGCAAGGCGAACCCGCAGCAAGTCAACGATCTGCTCAAGCAGAAGCTGGGCTGATTGCTACGAGCGGGGTGCCGGTGGTCCGGCACCCCGCCCCGCCTTACCTTACTCCTGAACGCCGTAACGAGCCCGGTACGCCTGCACGGCCTCGCGGTGCTCGGCAAGATCCGCATCGCCTTCCAGCACCGACATGATGTCGGTCAGCGATGCGATGCTGACGACAGGCATCCCGTAGGTCTGCTCAACCTCCTGCACGGCTGAGTGCGCCGACAAGGCACCATCGGGGCCCGCCCGTTCCATGCGGTCGAGTGCAATCAGAACCGCGACGGGTTCCGCACCGGCCTCGCGGATGATCTGTACGGATTCCCGCACCGACGTCCCGGCGGTGATCACATCGTCAATAATGACGACCTTGCCTTGCAGCGGCGCCCCCACCAGTACCCCGCCTTCACCATGATCCTTGGCTTCCTTGCGGTTGAACGCGAAGGGGACATCACGCCCGGCCATCGCGGGGTGACGCGCCAATGCAACCGAGGTGGCTGTGGAGAGCGGGATACCTTTGTAGGCGGGCCCGAACAGCATGTCGAACTCCACGCCCGAATCGATCAGGGACTGCGCGTAGAACTCCGCCAGCCGCCCCACCGTAAAGCCGCTATTGAATAGGCCTGCATTGAAGAAATAAGGGCTGAGTCGGCCGGATTTGACCTTGAACTCGCCAAACCGAAGAACGCCCTGCTCGAGGGCGAAACGAACGAAGTCGCTGCGCGTAGCTGCGGTAGCCATGTCATTTGCCTGATACTGGAAAGCCGACATTATCCGACATATTTCTTTGCGCCCCGGCCGGATGACGAAGTCGGCTGCGGGCCGGCTTCGTCGGATCCCCGCAGACCAACCGAGGCCGGGTGCGGCTCCATGCGTTAAAGTTCGGCTATCTCATTTGCAAGCAGGACTTCATGCGCATCATCACCGCCAACCTCAATGGCATCCGCTCTGCCGTGAACAAAGGCTTTCTGGAATGGCTGCCGCAGCAAGACGCAGACTTCGTCTGCCTGCAGGAGCTCAAGGCCCAGGCCGACAACATGACTGAGGCCATGCTGGCCCCGACGGGCTATCACGGGTACTTTCACTATGCAGAGAAAAAAGGCTATAGCGGCGTGGGCGTCTACGCCCGCCGCGAGCCCAGGCAGATCATAGAAGGCCTCGGTGTGCCGGAGATCGACGCCGAGGGGCGCTATCTGGAACTGGTGTACGACGGCTTGTCGGTGATTTCGGTCTATCTGCCCTCCGGCTCGAGCGGCGACCATCGCCAGGCCGCCAAATTCGTGTTCATGGAACGCTTCTTCGCGCACCTGGCGCAACTGGCCCTATGCGGGCGCGAAGTCGTGATTTGCGGCGACTGGAACATCGCTCACCAGGAAATCGACCTGAAGAACTGGAAGGGCAACATGAAGAACAGCGGCTTCCTGCCCGAGGAACGGAACTGGCTGACCAGGGTGTTCGAGGAGCAGCGCTGGGTCGATGTGTATCGCCGCCTGCATCCCGAAGCCACGGGCGAAGGATATACCTGGTGGAGCAACCGCGGTCAGGCCTGGGCCAAGAACGTCGGTTGGCGCATCGATTACCAGATCGCCACCCCCGAGATCGCCTCAACGGCAAACCGGGCGGCCATTTACAAGGAGCAGCGCTTCAGTGACCACGCGCCGCTGACCATCGATTACGACTACGCTTTCTAACGGAATTGGCCATGAAATCCCAAGTCTCCATCATCACGCTTGCGGTCGGGAACCTCGAGAAGTCGGTACGTTTCTATCGCGATGGGCTGGGCTGGAAGACCCGAGGCATCGTGGGCGCCGACATCGAATATGGCGCCGCCGCCCTTTTCGACCTTCAACCTGGACTGTCGATGGCGCTGTGGCCGCGCGAGAGCCTGGCACACGAGGCCGGTGTGGAAATCCAACCACCGGCAATGACGGAATTCATGCTCAGTCACTGCGTCGAGAGTCGCGCAGAAGTCGACGAGATTCTGGAGCAGGCGGGGCTGGCCGGGGGGCAAATCGTGAAGGCCGCGCACGAGACGCTGCTGGGCGGCTATTCAGGTATTTTCAAAGACCCGGACGGCCACCTGTGGGAGGTCGCCTGGACCGCGGAACCATCAACGGCCACTAAGCCGAATCCAGCGCCCTGACCTCATTCCGCCGGAAATACAGGAGTACCAGGCCGGGCAGCGCGATAAACACCGTAATGACGAAAAAACCCGGCCATCCCAAGGACTCCACCAAGGGTGGCGTAAGCGGGCCAGCCAGGTAGGTGCGCCCGACGGCCGACAACGCAGACAGCAGAGCAAACTGCGTAGCCGAAAATTCCTGCCGGCATAAGGCCATCAGCAACGCGACGAACGCCGCCGTCCCCAGTCCCCCACACAGATTCTCGAGCGCAACGACGACCGCCATGGAATAGAGATGGGGCGGGGTCACGGCAAGCACCCAATAGCCGAAATTCGATACCGCCTGCAGCAGCCCGAACCACATCAACGAACGATAAAGCCCCATTCGCGCCATGAAGGCGCCGCCGGCCAAAGCACCGATAATGGTGGCCGCCAGGCCGAACACCTTGTTCACCGCACCGACTTCGGTTCCGGTAAATCCGGCGCCGCGCAAAAGAAAGGTAGTTGAAAGCGCCCCTGCGAAAGCGTCGCCCAGCTTGTAGAGCACGATGAGTAAAAGGATGGTGAGTGCACCGCGGCGTCGAAAGAACTCGGTCAACGGCTCCACCACGGCCAGCGCCAGCGTGCGTGGAGCAGCCGCCACCACTTCCGGCTCGGGTGCCAACAGGGTGGCGACCGCGCACACCGCCATGAAGCCGCCCATCAGGAAGTAAGTGTTGTGCCAGCCCAGCCATTGGTCGGCCAGAATCAGCGCAAGGCCACCGGAGACCATCATGGCGAGGCGATATCCCAGCACTTTCACTGCGGCACCGGCCGCCCTTTCCTCGCTGCGCAGCACGTCCGTGCTGTAGGCATCAAACGCGATGTCCTGCGTGGCCGAAAGGAACGCGACCAGCACGGCAAGCAAGGCAAGCGGCAGCAGATTCGTGCCGGGCGAGTACAGGCCCATTGCTGCCACCGAGCCTGCCAGCGCCAACTGAGTGATCAGGATCCAGCCACGCCGGCGGCCAAGCAGCGGGAAAGCGTAGCGATCGACCAGCGGGGCCCAAAGAAACTTCAGCGTGTAGGCGGTACCAATCAGCGTCAGAAAGCCGATGTTCTGGAGTGAGACGCCGTCAAGTGTGGCCCATGCCTGCAGCGTGCCTCCCGTCAGGGCCAGCGGCAGACCGCTGGCGAAACCCAGGATCAGCAGCGGCAGAACCCGGGGACTGGTATAGACATTCTTCGCTGCAGTAATGGTCGACTCCGCTCAACGCCCAGATTCAAAACGATAGACGGCGAGTGTCGCCCGCCAGCCTGCCAGCAGTTTAACCTCGCGGTCTTCGCGGAATGTAGCCGTGTCAGTGATGCGCAGCCCGAGCCGCGCGGCCAGGTCTTCGAAGTCCTTCAGCGTACAAAGGTGAATGTTGGGAGTGTTGTACCACTCATACGGCATTTCGCCCGTCACCGGCATGCGGCCGCGGAGAATGGACCAGCCATGGGGCCAGTATCCGAAGTTCGGGAATGACACGATGCCGTATCGGGCGACGCGTGCCATCTCCTGAAGAATGCGCTCGGTGTGCACCATCGACTGCAGCGTCCGCGACAGCACGACCGTCTCGAATTGCTGGTCATCGAACAGCGCCAGGCCTTCTTCGAGATTCTGCTGGATCACCGAGACACCCCGCCGCACACAGGCAATGACCTGCTGATCGCTGATTTCGACGCCGGCGCCGATACAACCTTTGTGGGTCTGCAGGTGCGCGAGCAACGTACCGTCACCGCAACCCAGGTCGAGCACCCGGCTCCCGGGTTCGATCCAGGAGGCAATCCGTTTCAGGTCGGCGCGCACGTGTGTCGGCGGCGAGGGCACGATCTGGTTCACGCGAGAACTCCATGACAGCGCCGGCGTTCCGGCAAGCCGAGGCTGGTTGCCATACGATCGAAGTAACCCTGGACCACGGCGTGGTAACGCGGGTCATCAAGCAGAAAGGCGTCGTGGCCGTGCGGCGCATCGATTTCCGCGTAGGTCACGGCGCGCTTGTTTTTCAGAAGTGATTTCACAATTTCGCGCGAGCGCTCCGGCGAAAACCGCCAGTCAGTCGTGAACGACACCAGGAGGAAATCCGCCTGCGCGGGCTCGAGCGCGCGTGCCAGGTCGCCGGCATGGTCGCGAGCCGGATCGAAGTAGTCGAGCGCGCGCGTAATCAGCAGATAGGTGTTGGCGTCGAAATAGCGCGAAAACTTCTCGCCCTGATACCGCAGATACGATTCGACTTCGAATTCCACGTCATACCCATAGTGGAACTGGCCGGCCAGGCCCGGCTCGCGCTGCTGCCGCCCAAAGCGCTCCGCCATGGCCTCATCGGACAGATAGGTGATGTGGCCGATCATCCGCGCGACGGACAGGCCGTGGGTGGGCACCACGCCATGCTCATAATAGTCGCCGCCATGGAAGCCGGGGTCGTTGATGATGGCGCGACGCGCCACTTCGTTGAAACCGATGTTCTGGGCAGACAGGCGCGGCGTACTCGCGATGACGATGCAATGGCGCAGCCGCTCGGGGCACGTAATCGACCAACTGAGCGCTTGCATGCCGCCAAGCGAGCCGCCCATGACGGCCGCAAAGCATTCAATGCCGAAATGATCGGCCAGTCGTGCCTGCGCGCGCACCCAATCTTCGACGGTAAGCACGGGAAACGCTGCACCCCACGGTTTGCCGGTGGCTGGGTTGATGCTCGCCGGACCGGTGGAGCCGAAGCAGGAACCGATGTTGTTCACACCAATGACGAAATAGCGGTCGGTATCCACCGGTTTGCCGGGTCCGACCATGTTGTCCCACCAGCCCACGTCACGCGGGTTGCCCGCGGCCATTCCTGCAACATGATGCGAAGCGTTAAGCGCATGACAGATGAGCACTGCATTGCTGCGTGCCTCGTTCAATTCGCCATAGGTTTCCACCGCGAGCTCGTACTGCGGCAGGACCTGCCCGCTGGTGAGCTCAAGGGGCTCGTCGAAACGGATCAGCTCGGGCTGTACATAGCCCACCGAGCCGGGCGGAACAGGAGGAAGCTGGGGAGCAGCGGGGGCGTGGGGCGCCTTGGCCGCGGGAAATGAAGTGATGGCCATTACGGACCTCTTTAGCGGTATTTATGAGGCGCCCGCAAGCGGATCGAGCAAATCGGCGCCAGGAAAGTGTTGCCGGGAATTGTAGCATCGCGGGCATCGTACGCCGATGAGGGGGCACGGGTTGGCGATAAGACTTCCTATTGCGACGCACCATGGATACACTTTGAATTAATTTAAAATGTTTAGCATAGGATTCGCGCATCACGGAAGGATTACTCGCGCATCTACGAAGGACTGGCTCTATGAAACCCGTCACCGAACCCGAATCGAAGCCCCTGACCGACCGAGAGCTCACTTGCCTGCAATGGGTGGCGCTAGGCAAAACCAGTTGGGAAACCGGCCGCATCATCGGCGTGGCCGAACGCACCGTCAACTTCCATATACAGAATGCCTGCCGCAAGCTGGGCGTTCATGGACGGCAAGCGGCAATTACTCAAGCAATGCGCACCGGACTGCTCACTTTTGATGACATGCCTTCCACCAGTGTGACCACGCCAGGCCCACACGATGCAGAGCATGGCATGGAAACGACCGACATGGCGAACTGAGGCGGCGTGCAGGCTCAGGTAAAATCGCGGCTATCAGGAACGCCACCCAAGTCCGCATGACCTCTTCTTCCCTCCGCCTCGCACGGATCCGTCAGGATCTCGACCTCCTGTCCCGCTTACAGCGGGGCATTGAAAAAGAGGGGCTCCGTGTCGATGCGCAAGGCCGGTTGGCGCTCACGCCGCACCCGCCTGCGCTGGGTGCCGCTCTCACCAACTCCCGCATCACCACCGACTACTCCGAGGCGCTGCTGGAACTCATCACCGGCACGCATTCGAGCGTGGAGTCGCTGCTGCAGGAGCTCGAAGAAACGCACCGCTACGTGGCACGTCGCCTTGAAGGCGAACTTATCTGGAACCAGTCGATGCCCGCCGAGTTGCCACCGGAAGCCGACATCCCGATCGGATGGTACGGCACGTCGAACTCGGGCATGCTCAAGCACGTTTACCGCAGGGGCCTGGCCTATCGCTACGGCAAGCGGATGCAATGCATCGCGGGTCTGCACTACAACTTCTCGGTGCCCGATCGCCTGTGGGATCTCATCGGCATCGAAGGCATCTCGCTGGAACACCAGCGCAGCAAAGGCTATCTTGCGCTCATCCGGAACTTCACCCGGTATTCGTGGCTGCTGATGTACCTGTTCGGCGCATCGCCGGCAGTCTCGCGCAGTTTCGTCGGCGACATACCGCACCGCCTGCAGGAATTCGACGCCGACACCCTTTACCTGCCATGGGCCACCAGCTTGCGCATGAGCGACTTGGGGTACCAGAACAAGGCTCAGTCCGACCTGCAGCTTTGCTATAACGACCTCGAGACCTTCCTTCAGCGCATGTACACGGCCGTCACCACGCCATGGCCGGCATACGAGCGCCTCGGCACCCATCAGGACGGCGAGTGGATCCAGCTCAACACAAACGTGCTGCAGATCGAGAACGAATACTATTCCAGCATACGCCCCAAGCGCGGCACCAACCGCGGCGAGCGCCCTGCCACTGCACTGGCAGAGCGCGGCGTTGAATATATAGAGGTGCGGTGTCTCGATATCGACCCGTGGTCACCGGTCGGCATACGCGCCGAAACTGCCCGCTTCCTCGACGCCTTTCTGCTGTTCTGCGCCGCTGAAGAAAGCCCGTTCTTTCCGGATAACGGTCATTGCCCAGTCAGTAAGGGCAACTTCAGCACGGTGGTGCGGGAAGGCCGCAAGCCGGGGCTGGTGCTGAAGCGGGACGGTGAGGACATCTCACTACGTGAGTGGGGCGAAGAGCTGATCGACAGAATCCGGCCCTACGCCGAACTGCTGGACGACGCCGCGGGCCACAAGCGCCATGCGCTGGCGCTGGATCAGCAACTGCAGAAGGTCCGGGATACCGAACTTACCCCTTCGGCGCGCGTGCTTCATGCGATGCGCGAACACAATCTGGGAATGCACGACCACGCATTGATGCTGAGTCGCCAGCATCATGACACACTGGCACAAGGGCCGATGGAGCCCGAACTGCTGCAGCGTTACGAGGACGAAGCGCTTGCCTCGATAGCCGAACAAAGGGCGATCGAAGAAGCCGACACTGAATCGTTTGATGAGTACGTGGCGCGATTCCACGCCGCGCTAAGAGCACCCTGAGGAGCCTATATGCCCGTGGATGAACGCAGACTGATCACACTGGACGTATTCACGGAACGGCGCTACGGCGGGAATCCGCTGGCCATCCTGCCCGCCGCGGATGGCCTGGACGACGCCACCATGCAACGCATCGCTGCAGAAATCAATCTGAGCGAAACCGTATTCATTCACCGGTCTACGGACGATGTACCGCTCCTGCGGATCTTCACGCCCAAGTCTGAGTTGCCGTTTGCCGGACACCCCACCGTCGGCACGGCCGTGTACCTTGCCGATGAACTTGGGCTGGGCGACGGCGCCATTCTCACCATGCGGACGCGGTCCGGGCTGGTCGACGCTCGCATCCGCCGTGCCGAAGGCGAAACCACCGCAGCCGAAATCACCGCACCGCGTAAGCCCGAATGCCGCCCGGCACCCTCTGCAGCCCTCTGTGCCGCCGCCATCTCCTTGGCCGAAGATGACCTGGCTCACCCACCTCGGGTGTGCGATGCCGGTAATCCGTTCACCGTTATTACGCTTGCCTCCCGGCAGGCCCTTTCCAGGGCGGTTTTGGACGCCTCCGCTTGGCGGGACGGCATCAGCGAGACTGACGCTCCCAAGCTTTTCATTGTCTACATTGACGACAACGGGGGTGTACGAACGATACATGCGCGCATGTTTGCGCCGTCCATCGGCATTGCTGAGGACCCCGCTACGGGCAGTGCGGCTGTCGCCCTTCCCGCTCTGCTACATGAAATGTATGGCTTGCCCGATGGCGAGCATCGCTGGGATGTGCATCAGGGCGTGGACATGGGCCGGCCGGCGCTGATGCATCTGCGGGCGACCGTGCACGAGGGCGTAGTGGCGTCAGCCCACGTTGGGGGAGCCGCGATAAGGGTGATCGAAGGAACGATGAGAGCCGATCGGTAAGAACCGATGAGGAGACTGAAAACTGCTATGGCCAACTGCTATGGTCATATGCGGTATGGTCATGTGCGATATGGTCATATGGCGCGCCCGACAGGAATCGAACCTGTATCGAGAGCTTCGGAGACTCTTATTCTATCCATTGAACTACGGGCGCCAATAGCCGACCATTGTAGCGCGTTTGGCACAAAAGGTATAATCGCGGCTTCGAGGGCCACCTGCTACCGGTTATCATCAAGACGCAGCCGAGTGCAGCTTGCACATCACATGAAGAACAGGCCGAAGGCCATAGACAGGAATTCGCATTCGATATGAACACTCCGGAACAGAACGTCGACAAGACGGTTGAGCACGAAGGCCTCATCAGGACCCCGAAACAGCTGATTACCGTGATCGTGCTGGCTTTCATTGTGCCTATTGCGGTCATCCTCCTGATCATCAGGCTCGTGACGGCCAGCACTCCGCTCGGCGTTGGTTCCGATGCACAATCGCAAGAAGCCGTCGCCAAACGCATTCAGCCGGTGGCGGGTTTCGCCCTGGTTGGCGCTGAAGGCGCTTCTGAAGAACGTACTGGCGAGCAAGTCTATGCCTCGACCTGTTCCGCCTGTCACACGGCGGGAGTCGCCGGCGCCCCGAAGCTGGGTGACACCGCCGCCTGGGAACCGCTGATCGCCAAGGGCTACGAAGAGTTGCTCAAGAACGCCATCAACGGCATCAACGCCATGCCTCCGCGCGGCGGCAACCCGAACCTGACGGACCTGGAAGTCGCCCGCGCCGTGGTTCACATTGCCAACCAGTCTGGTGGAGACTTCCCTGAGCCCAGCGCCGAGGGCGGCGATGCAGCCGCAGGCGAAGCAGCACCGGAAGGCCAAACTGCAGCAGCTGCTGATGCAGGCGCTCAAGCTCAAGCCACAGCCCCCGCAGGCGCCGCAGCGGCAAGCGATGCGGCAGCACAGGCGCCCGCCGCGAACGGCGCTGCACAAGCGCCCGCAGGCGATGCTGCACAGGCACAGGCCACGGCATTGCAGGCTGCTCAAGCACAGGACACCGTCGCAGAAGGCGCCGGCGCCCAGGCGGGTGGCACTCAGCAGCAGGCTGAACCGGCTGAACAACAGGCCGGTGCCGCTGACGGCCAAACAGGTGGTTCGGAAAACATCGATCTGGCGGCCGGCGAGCAGCTCTATAAGTCGGTTTGCTTCGCATGTCACCAGGTCGGCGTAGCCGGCGCACCCAAGTTGGGCGACAAAGCCACATGGGAGCCGCTCATCGCTGCGGGCATGGACAATATGATCAAGATCGCCATCGAGGGCAAGGGTGCCATGCCTCCGCGGGGCGGCTCAACCGCCAGCGACGAAGAAGTCATCGCCGCCGTGCATTACATGGTCAATGCGGTGAAGTAATCATCTCGTAACAGGCATACAAAAAAGGCAGTGAATCGAACCCGATCACTGCCTCTGAAGAAACCGGGCCGCAGTGTGAACTGCGGCCCGTAGTTTTTATGCCTTGCGCAAACTTTCTATGCCTCTCGGAGCGACATTCCCAACTGCACCCGGCGCTGCAACCAGAGGCTGGCACGGTATCGCATGTCGCCCGTGGTTCGCTGCATGCCACGCAAAACGTCCAGAACGTGGGCAGCGCCCAGTGTGTCGCCAAGCGACAGCGGGCCACCGCCCGGATATCCCAGCCCAAGCGAAATGGCCAGATCCACGTCTTCGGGGGTAGCAATACCTTGTTGCGCGATATCGGACGCAACGTTAATGATGGACGCCACGATCCGTTGGGCGATGAAGCCCGCCGAATCGGCAATGACGCTGACCGGCGTGCCGTCCCGCGCGAAAAGCGCATGAGCGGCATCACGCCACCGGTCGCCCGTCGCGGCAGAGCACATGATGACCCGCCGCTTGCCGGCATCCAGGCCGAAGAAAGTGTCCAGGCCCACCGTACGGGCGCCGTCGAGTTGATATTCCGCCACCACGGTCGCAACGTCCTCTCCGTACGGCGTGACGATGATCAGGGCGTCGCGAGGAGGCTCTTCGGAAGTGGCGAGATCTACCCCCAGGGTACGCAGCAGCGCCGCCGCGCGGCGGTGTCCCGTGGAATGGTAAGGGGCCAGCCACACCGTCAGCTTGTCCGGCAACGCGGGCGCGGCCGTTTCCGGCTCGACGACCTTCTGCCCGCCTTCATATCGATAAAAGCCTTCGCCGGTCTTGCGCCCGAGCAGGCCGCCTGCAACGCGCAAAGCAGTGATGGGGGACGGCCGGAAACGGGGCTCATCGTAGAACTGGTGATAAATGGATTCCATGACCGGGTGCGAGACATCCAGCCCGGTAAGGTCCATCAGTTCGAACGGCCCCATGCGGAAGCCGGCCTGTTCCCGCATGATCGTATCGATGGTCTGGAATGATGCCACGCACTCTTGTGCCGCCTTCAGACCTTCGATATTCATGCCGCGACCACCATGGTTCACGATGAACCCCGGCATGTCTTTGGCTCGCACCGGGGTATGGCCCATGCGGCGCGCCAGCTGCATCAGTGCGTCTCCGTAGCGCGCATCGCCCCGCGCTCCGTCGATGACTTCGACCACCTTCATTAGCGGGACGGGGTTGAAAAAGTGATAACCCACTACGCGGTCGGGTCGCTTGCATCCTGCTGCAATCGCCGTTATCGACAGCGAAGATGTGTTCGAAGCAAGGATGCAGTCCTCACCGACTATCGATTCCAGTTTGCTAAACAGGTCCACCTTCACGTCCAGCCGCTCGACCACGGCTTCGATCACCAAACCCACATCAGACATCGCATCGAGCGTATCGCAAGCGACTACGCGCTCCAGCGCTGCGGCGGCGTCTTCCGCCCTCATACGGCCTTTCTCGGTGAGTCTTTCCCAAATGCCTTTCAACGACGCGCGGGCTTCTGAAACGGCTGCCGAGTTCAGGTCAAACAGGCGGACAGTGATCCCTGCCTGAGCCGCGATCTGGGCGATGCCCCGGCCCATGGCCCCCGCGCCCACTACGCCGATACTGTTGATGTCCTTCATGCAAGTGCTCCTTCGGTCCGTTAATTCACCCGTGCGTGCGCCACGCCATTGCCGAGCCCATCCGCGGCAAACCGTTTATTTTGCCCCATTCCGAATAGGCGTGTGCCATTCATGCTTTGGTATCACGCGTACCTTTTGCACCACGTCTGTGCACGACCTAGGGTTTACCCTAGACATGCCTTAGGGTTTACCCTATAATTCAATTGTCGTCTCACACAAACCAAGGGTTACAGAAAATGGCAAACATTTCATTGAATTCATACAGTCGCATGAGTGACAGCCTGGAGCGTGAAATCCTCCAAGCCAGCGCGGGCAGCAACCGTGCGTTCTCGGCACTCGAAGGAATGGGCATCGTCGCCAAGGCAGTCGGCCGCGCCGCTACCGGTTTTGGTCGTTACCTGGTACAGGTCGCCGAAGCGCTGAACGAAGCGCGCGCCCGTGATGCACGTTTCTCCGGAACGCAGTGGTAGTCTGCAGCGTAGTGCCGCAGCCGGCACGCTCAGGTAGTCGTCTCCGAAGGCCCATCATTCAAGAATGATGGGCTTTTTTTCGTCTGTAGCCAGGACTACGGATGAGCGGTCGGTGATGTAGCTGACCGGGGTTCAGCTTTTAGCGAGCAGCGTCTTCAACAAGTCCAGCCGCTGGCGCGCATCCATGCCGGGGTTGGGGTCCCCCGTCTGTGCCTCGCCGAATCCCATCTCTTCAATGAAGCGCGAGCGTTCTCGCACGACATACTCGCGTGCGCGGCGACGCCTCTTGCACCAGCTCAGATGCAGGCTGCGCTGGGCTCGCGTGATCCCCACATACATCAACCGCCGCTCCTCCTGGATGCGCTGAACAAGCGCCTCGGCTGCATCGGCCGATGCCACGTCTTCATCATCCCGCCCCAAGTGCGGCAACAAGCCCTCTTCCACTCCAACCAGGTATACGTGGGGATACTCCAGGCCTTTTGCCGCGTGTAGGGTCGAGAGCTTGACGGCATCCGGTTCTTCGTCGTC
>JAJUGH010000030.1 GCA_029268265.1 Alcaligenaceae bacterium
CGCCTGCAAATCCGTGTCGACGACGACGGTACGATAGCCGAAACGCGCTTCCAGGCATACGGACCGCCGGCGCTCATTGCGGCAGGGTCCTGGCTAGCCGATACGATCCACGGCGCCAGCCTGCAGGACTCCGAGGCGCTCACGCAGCAGTCGGTCGTCCAGGCGCTGGAATTGCCGGCAGTGCGCATCTACTGCGCCCTGTTGGCCGAAGACGCCTTGCGGGCTGCCATACAAGATTTCAGGAATAAACAGAGGGTATACGCATGACCAACATCACCATCAGCGAGCGGGCCGCCAGCCACATCGCCCGCTACCTTGAGAAACGTGGCAAGGGCATCGGCTTGCGGCTCGGTATCAAGACCACGGGCTGTTCCGGTTACGCGTACAAGATGGAGTATGTCGACGAAGCACGCGCTGAAGACCTGCTCGTGGAGCAGCATGGCGTGAAGCTGTTCATCGATCCTGACAGCATCCAATATATCGATGGAACGCAGGTCGACTTCGTGCGCGAAGGACTCAACGAGGGCTTCAAGTTTCTGAACCCCAATGAGAAGGCCAGTTGCGGCTGCGGAGAATCCTTCACCGTGTGATCCGGCGTCGCCACATCCCTTACACTATTCGAACAACATAAGGAGGATGTGGCAAATGACGTTGTCCATTGATTTGAATTGCGACATGGGCGAAAGCTTCGGCCCATGGGTCATGGGTCAGGATACCGAAGTCCTGCCCCTGATCAGCTCCGCCAACATTGCTTGCGGCTTCCACGCGGGCGACCCGGGAACCATGAGAAAGACGGTGGCTGCGGCCATCGGCAACGGCGTGGCGCTGGGTGCCCACCCCGGCCTGCCGGATCTGGTGGGGTTCGGGCGTCGCAGCATGGACATTACGCCCCAGCAAGCCTACGACATGGTGGTCGTGCAGGTTGGCGCGATGGCCGCCACCGCGGCGAGCCAGGGCGCACGGCTGAATCACGTCAAGGCGCACGGCGCACTCTACAACATGGCGGTACGTGACCCGGTACTCGCGCGGGCCCTGGCCACCGCGGTGCGCGACGTCGATTCTTCGCTGGTGTTCTATGCCCTGGCATCGAGCGACATGGCGCGCATTGCGGCCGAAGTTGGCTTGGCCGTGGCCCATGAGGTCTTTGCCGACCGCAGCTACCAACCGGATGGAAGCCTCACGCCGCGCAGTCGTCCGGATGCCATGATAGAAGACCCGGAAGAGTCGATCCGGCAGGTGCTGCGCATGGTGACCGAGGGGCGGGTGAGGGCGGTAGATGGTACCGATGTCGAGGTCAGAGCCGACACGTTGTGCATACACGGAGACCAGCCGGGCGCAGTGGTGTTTGCGAAGTCGATTCGTGAGGCGCTTGCAAAGGCCGGGATTGAAGTGCGGCCCGTAACCGCTGAGTCGCTCGCCGCCTGAGGCAGGTTGTTTCGACAGTCAGAAGTTCAGGCGCGGCGCGCTCTCATCCCATGGACGAGCGCGCCGGCCGCCAGCCCCCAGAAGGCACTTCCAATTCCGAACAGACTCATCCCCGACGCGGTGCACAGGAAAGTCACCACGGCGGCATCGCGGCCGGCCTCGTCAGATAGCGCGCCCGCCATGCTATTGGCGATGGTGCCCAGAAGGGCAATGCCCGCTATCGCCGCCACCAATTCCACGGGGAACGCGGCGAAGAGACTCACCACCGTTGCGCCGAATATGCCGGTCAACAGGTAGAAGATGCCGGCCCATACCGCTGCCATATATCGGCGCCCGGGATCGGGGTCGGCGTCACGGCTCATGCATATGGCGGCCGTGATGGCGGCCAGATTGAACGAGAAGCCGCCGAACGGGGCAAGGAGCACGCCGGTCGCCCCGGTCCATCCCACCAGCGGACTCGCCGGCGTGGTGTAGCCGTTCGCCTGCAGCACCGCGAGCCCAGGTACGTTTTGCGAAGCCATGCTGACGATGAACAGCGGCAGCGCCACGCCGATAAAGGCGGACCAGGAAAACTGGGGCGCCATCAGCATTGGCGCTGCTGGAGTCCAGTCCAGGGCTTCAAGCCGAAGCAGGCCCATCAGCGAGGCGCAGACGATGCCTGCCATCAGGGCAAGTGGCACGGTATATCGCGGCAACGCGACGCGTGCGACCAGCCAGGTACCGAACATGGCGCCCACGAGCAACGGCTGGCTCTGCATGGAAGCGAAGGCGTCCATCCCGAAGCGCAGCAAGATGCCGCCCAGCATGGCGGCAGCCAGATGACGGGGCACCAGGCTCATGATGCGCTGGAACGCACCGCTGGCCCCCGCCAGAGTGATGAGCAGCGAAGATGCCATGAACACCCCGACGGCCTGGTTCATTGTCAGACCGTCCAGCCCGGTGACCAGAAGAGCTGCGCCCGGCGTGGACCAGGCGGTAAGTATGGGACTGCGAAAGTAGAGCGATAAACCGATGCAGGTGGCACCCATGCCGATGCCGAGCGCCCACATCCAGGACGCCAGTTCTGCCGGCGTTGCGCCGGCCGCGAGCGCCGCCTGGAAAATAATGGCAACCGAGCTGGTGTAGCCCACTAGCACGGCGACAAATCCCGCACTGATGTGCGAGAGGGAAAGTGGCAGGCGAAGCCGGCGGGCCGTTGTGGGTGGAGCGGTGCTCATGCGGCAATGCTAGCACGGCGCACCTGGAACACAGCTTGCTGAATCTGTGTACGAGACCCGGCTGGGTCGTGGATGGAGTAAGTGAAATGAGCCAACGTCTTGATGACCAGATTGCCCTCGGTGGTGAAGGGGTATCTCGCGCCGATCCGCATATCGGCCCCAGTGACACCTCGGATTCGGTCAACGATCTCCCGGAAGAGCTCCAGGAAACGGACAGTGACCGCGAGGCGACGGGAGATCGCCCTTCGGTCGAAGAGCGTCCCAACATCGCGTCTGGCGAAGACGTGGATGTGGACAAAACCGTTACGGAGGATGAGGCCGGCCTGGCCCGTACGCCACCTGACCCCGCACGCAACGGCGGTAATCCGGAAGAGGAGGTGGGATAGCACGTCTCAATCGCGGCGTTGCTGTCGGCGCCATTCCCAGGGCGGCTCAGCATTCCGCGCCGCCCAGAGCCCGCGCCTCTGGCGGCGGGCATTTTTCTGGGCGTCAAGCAAGCTCGGGTCAGTGAGGTGGCGGTCGTATGCCCATGCCGCGCCCGAGACCACCATTTCGCGGTTCACGTCCTTATCACCGCAGCGCACGTCGCCCAGCAGGCGGTCATACTGGTCGGTGCCGTGTACACGGATGTGTGCTTTCGTACCGGTGGGGCACAGGGCGCGCAAGCGATCACGCGCCTGGCGGCCATACGCCTGTTCGAGTTCGGGTGCATCGATCTGATGCATCCGGAGCCGGACACTGCCGCGGCTTCCTGGGCATTGCACGCGCATACTGTCGCCATCGTGGACGGACTTCACGGTGCATTGCCATGACGAGTCGCCCTCTATGTCTTTAGTAGGCGGCCAGCTAAACGCCGCCCCCAAGGCCGCCACGATCAGTATCGAAAGCCAGCGGGCATGGCGCATACGATTTTTGCGCAGAAGAGGAGAGCCGCCCCGTTTCATGCGGGGCCTACGACTGCCGTAGCGCGTGCAGTTGCTTTACGAGCTCTTCCCCGGGTACCGGGCGGCCGGTGTAATACCCCTGGATCTGGTCGCAGCCGCGCGCGCTGAGGTGTCGATATTCCTGCGGTGTCTCCACGCCCTCAGCCACCACCGTGAGGCTCAGCGTATGGGCTAGCGAAATAATTGCCTGAACGATACCGGCGTTCTCGCGATCTGTGGTGATGTCGCGTATGAAGGAGCGATCGATCTTCAGGGTATCCACCGGGAATCGCTTCAGGTGTGCAAGGCTCGAATAACCAGTTCCGAAGTCGTCGATGGCGCTACGAACACCCAGGTCACGCAGCTGCTCGAGTGTTCGAATGGACTGCGTTACGTCGCTCATCAGCGCGCTTTCAGTGATCTCGACCTCGAGATAGTGGGGAGTGAGGCCGGTGTCGTCCAGAACCCGGGTGACAGTATCCACCAGATCATCTCGCTCCAGCTGGATGGCTGAGATATTGACCGCCATGGGTATGGGTCGGTGGCCGGCGTCCTGCCATGCCCGATTCACCCGACAGGCTTCCTTCAGCACCCATTCACCGATTGGCACGATGAGGCCGGTTTCTTCCGCAAGAGGGATGAAGTCAGCGGGCGAAGCCAGTGAACCGTCGCTGCGGCGCCACCGCAAGAGCGCTTCCGCCCCCACGACGCGGCCGCTAAGGATCTCTATTTTCGGCTGGTAATGCAGCAGGAACTCTCCATTGGCCAGCGCCGCGCGAAGCCGGTGTATCCAGTCAAGCCTGTCGACCGCGACGCCTTGCAGGTTCTCGGTGAAATAACGGCAATTATTGCGGCCCAGTGCCTTGGCGCGGAACATGGCTGCGTCGGCATGTCGCAGCATCGTGTCGGCGTCGCTGGCATCCGACGGTGCAATGCTGATACCCACGCTGCATGTCCCGTGGATATCGTAGCCATTGGCGCGCCAGGGTTCCGCCACGCTCGCGAGTATGTCCTGCGCGATACGGGCTGCCTCTTCCCGGGATTCCAGTTCGTCCAGCAGGATGAGGAATTCGTCGCCCCCTTGTCGCGCGACGCTGTCGGTCTGCCGTACACAGGTGCACAACCGACCGGCAATGACGCGCAGGTATTTGTCGCCGAGCTGGTGGCCCAGGCTGTCGTTCACATACTTGAACTGGTCCACGTCTACGTACAGTACCGCCACGGCGCGATCGGGCCTGCGATTCGCCAGGGCGATTTGCAGCCGCCGGGTGAAGGCATCGCGGTTCAGTAGGCCGGTCAGGCTGTCATGGGTGGCCTGGTATTGGGCGACCGCCTCCTGCAACTTGCGCTTGGTAATGTCCTCGATGGTGCCTTCGAAACACAGAATGTTGCCGTCGGCGTCCCGCACAGCCCGCACGTTTTCCGAGATCCAGATGATGGAACGATCACGCCGATGGGCCTGAGATTCGAAATTGCGCACCCAGCCGTCTTCAGCGATGCGCGCCAGGAATTCCTGCCGCCGACGGGAGTCGACGTACAGCTGGCTGCCGATGTCTTCCGTGCTGCCGATGAGCTGTTCCGGGCTGTCATAGCCCAACATGCGGGCGAGCGCGGGATTGGCAGTGATGTAGCGGCCGGCAGGGGTAGACTGAAAGATTCCCTCGACCGCATTCTCGAAAATAGTCCGGTAGCGCCGTTCTGCCTCGCGATAAGCGGCCTCGGCTTCCTTTTGCGCGGTGGCATCCTGGATATGGCCGGCGATCAGCTGGATGCTGCCATCAGGCGAAGACCGAAAAACGGCTCCTCTTTCCCATACCCACCGATATTCCCCGTCGCGGTGCCGGATTCGGTATTCGACCGAAAAGCGGCCCTCCTCTTGCAGCGCCTGCATCACCTCTGTGCGAACGGCATCACGGTCCTGCGGGTGAATGAGTGCGCCGAAGTCCGCAATTTGGTTGCGAAGGAGCTCGTCGCGGCTGTACCCCGTCAGTTCAAGGCACCCCTCGCTGATGTACTCCATGGTCCATTGTTCGTCTACGCGGGCGCAGTAAATTACGCCGGGCAGCATATGGATGAGCGTTTCGGCCGAACAGGTGTGTCCGAGGGAATCCATTTCAGGCATGGTGTCGGGGTGCCCGCGGGGGCGCGACCGTACGGTACGGGTCAAAGTGGTTACTCGAGCTAGGCATAGTGTACCTGTCGCGGTCCCGAACGTGTGGTGACGGGTGGTTCGGCGCTCGTAACGCTTGAAGCGTCTGGCGCCACGTCCTTTCCCAGGCACGGGACCTGCCTACTTAAGGTCAGTGCGGACACAGAGGAGAGTCTCCATGACAAACGAACGCTCGGGGTCCGGGCAAGACAAGCATACGGACACAGATATTCTCAAGCGCAGCTTTGAGCGGGAGACGGACGGCCAACAGCATGAGGCCAACCGCGATGCGGCCGGAGAAAAGCATCGGCGGTCCGTTTTGGGCGCGCCAGTCGATCCGAATTCGCCTACTACCAAAGGCGGTTTCCCCCCGGGGGTACCGCCCGAGGACGTTGTCGAACCGGGCAGGGCGACACCCGGCTCGGGCACCGTAGATAACCGCAGTGGAGAGGATTCCGCCGACCGAGGCGGCCACCGCAAGCCATGATCGCGGGATGCTCATGGAACCGTAAGTTATTGATATGGAATCGGTATTCTGGAATGTTCCCCGGTTCTCCCAAAGGTTATGCACAAAATTTGTGGATAGCTTGAACCGCGCGTGCGAGGGCGGCGGAGGTCGGTCCTGGCATGCGGCTCGTAATTGACCAAGGAACCTCAGAGCCTTGTTGTATCGAAGGTTTTATCGGATGTGCCAGGGTTTTCCCTTGGGTTATTCACAGCTGCTGGGGATAACCCGCCATTTGACGAAGGGCCGATTACGGGTTAACATACTTCTTTGAGTCGAACGGCTCATTTAAGAATTCAGGGTCTTGGCTATACAGCCTGGGCCCACCCAGTCAGACGCGGGGTGGAGCAGTCTGGCAGCTCGTCGGGCTCATAACCCGAAGGTCACAGGTTCAAATCCTGTCCCCGCAACCAGTCTGGAAATCGGCCGCACAATGTAAATATTGTGCGGCCGATTTTTTTGGCTGTGCATCGCTAAAAAGCCGCCGCTCCGGGGAGCGGCGGTCTTGCGGTCATTTAGGCGGGGGAGGGCTGGGGGGTCAGCGCTCAGCAGCCTGCGCATTGACGCCGCTCTCCGCAAGCAGCGTCAGTTTTTCATCAGTTGCCTTCTCTTCCGCCAGCGTGTCCTTCAGTAGCTGAATGGCTTTGGGGTCGCAGCCCAACTGTTTCGCCAGAACGCAGATCGTGCCGTAGCTGGCAATCTCGTAGTGCTCCACCTTCTGCGCGCCTCCGATCAAGGCGGCGTCACGCACGGGACCCTTCTCGACTTCCTCGATGACTTCCTTGCCTTCTTCCACCAAGCCTTCCATGGCCGCGCACTTGATGCGCTTGAGCTTGATGTCCAGCATCTCGACTACTTGATCGATACGTTCGATCTGTCCCTGGGTCTCTTCGAGGTGGGTGTTGAATGCATCGGCCAGGTCTGGGTTTTCGGCGGCGCGTGCCAGTTTGGGCAAGGCCTTGGCCAGTTGCTTCTCGGCGCTGTAGATGTCGGAGAGTTCGTGGATGAATAGATCTTCCAGAGTCTTGACTGCCATGATTCCTCCTGTACGTGTGCGGCACCATTGCCGCGTTACGACCACAACTCAAGCAAGTGTGGTGCCCGTCGCCCGCGCGCACTAGAATCATCAGACCACCAATGGCGGATGCGCCCCCAATGGGCAACTGAGGAGGACAGGAATGACTCAACAACAGACTCCGGTTACTTTCACGGGGAAATGTCTGTGTGGAGCCGTATCGTTAGGCTTCAAGCATACGGACCCCCATATGTCGGCATGTCACTGCAATTTTTGCCGGCGATGGGGCGGCGGTCCGTTTTTAACGGTGGAGTGTCACCAGGCCCCGGACATGGAGGGGACGGAACACGTTACGGTATTCCGCTCATCCGATTGGGCAGAGCGCGGTTTCTGTTCGCGCTGCGGCACGCATCTTTTCTATCGGCTCACCGATGATGATTTTTATGCTTTGCCAGTAGGGCTGTTCGCACAAGGAGGCGAATGGCCTTTCCGCCTGCAGGTCTTCATTGACCAGAAGCCCCAGAACTACAACTTCGATGCGTCCACCAAGACCATGACTGGCGAGGAGGTTTTCAAGGCCTGGGGCGCTTCACCAAGCAGCAATTGAGCGGGGGCAGGGCAGTCGGCACCCCCATCAGGCGCATGGCGCTGTGACGCCGGGAGCTTCCGCTAACACATGACGGCGCGCCTGCCTGCGCAGCTCGACAGCGTCGCGTAATTCACGCGGCTTCCGATCGGTGCGAAAGACCTTCATGCTTTCAGCCGTCGCTTCGGCCAGACGCTCCAGCTGTTGCGTCGCCTCGGCCATCGATGCGGCGAAATCCGCGTTCTCGCGCGTGGCGCCATCCAGACTGCCAACGGCCGTGTTGATCTGCGAGATGCCTTCCAGCTGCTCCGTCATGGCGTGGTTGATGTCGTCGACGGATGCATGAACGCTGCGGATCCCTGCCACCGCCTTTTCCATCGAAGCGAGCGCTTCACGACTACGATCATGGCCCTGTGCCACGCGGCCACCGGTCTCATTGATGAGCTGCGCAACTTCTGCTGCCGCCGCAGCCGTACGCTGGGCCAGAGCCCGAACTTCGGAAGCGACCACTGCGAAACTCTTGCCGGCCTCACCTGCCCGCGCCGCTTCCACGGCTGCATTCAGCGCAAGGATGTTGGTCTGGAAGGCAATGCCGTCAATGACCTCGATAATGTCGTGGATGCGATTGGAGGCCTCCCGAATGGAGTCGATGGTGACGCCCAGCTCTTCCATACTGGCTGCGCTTTGCTCAGTGACGGTCACAACTTCGGCGGAGGTGGACGCCGCCGCACGGGAGGATTCGGCAGTACGGGTGGCCACCGAGGTAATTTGCTCCAGCGCCGCAGCGGTTTGCTGCAGGCTGGCCGCTTGCGCTTGTGTGCGCTGGACCAGTTCCGTTTGCCCCTGAGTCAGCCTTCCCATATTCGCGAATATACGGGTGTTCTGGTCACGGGCGTCGCGCACGATGCTCTGCAGGTTGACCCCCACTTGGGATAGTGCGGCATGAACCTCACCGTAACGGTGGTCGCGCCCCTGGTTGTTTACGACAGCAGTAAGATCGCATGCGGCAATCCGGTTGGCGCATTCGAGGAGCGAATCCATAGGCTGCACGACCCAGCGTTGCAGCAGGGCCCATGTGGCGAGGACCGGGATGGCGACAGCGGAAGACGTTGCCGCCCATGGCAAGGCTGATTCACCGGCCCACCAGGCGATGCCCGCTACGGCTCCCGCTAGAAGAGCCAGGCTCGAGAGGATCATGCTTGAAAGGTTGGGGCGAAGGCGTTCGCAGACCCGACCCCACGCGGACAAGCTCACCACGCGTCCATTCCGGAACACGGTGACCATGCGTCCGTTTTCTTTTTCGGAGCGCATGCGGGCCATGAGGGCATCTGCGCGCTCGATTTGCTCGCGGCTCGCCTCGGTGCGGACGGACATGTAGCCGATGGGCTTGCCCGCTTCAGTTAAAGGGGTCACGTTGGCCACCACCCAATAGTGCGACCCGTCTTTTCTGCGGTTTTTTATTACCGTGGACCACGGCCGGCCGCTCTGTATGGTGTCCCACAGATCGCGGAAGGCCTCTTCCGGTACGTCCGGGTGACGAATCAGGTTGTGTGGTTGCCCCAGGAGTTCCTCCATGGAATATCCGCTGACTTCGGTAAAGGCCTCATTGCAATAGACGATGCAGCCTTTGGTGTCGGTTACGGATACCAGCGTGGCGCCGGGCGGGAAGGGGAATTCATGATGAGTGACAGGCAGGTTCAGACGCATGACCGGAAAAGTGTGAAAGTACTCCGGGCCATACGCGTATACGTTGCCCCTGAACCGGAGGATGCTTGTTTGGGGCTTCAAACAAATCATGCCACCGCGCCCGGCGTTCAACCATTCGGGCAACTACTTGTTACATTAAGTGAGTTTCTATGGCTGCTGCCTCTTCCGCGCGGCTGCAGAGAGGCGTTCGACGATCCGTTCGCGGTTCAGGCGCATCGCTTCGGGCGTAGGCCGCCAATCGCCCCATAGCGCGTCCGGTATGGCGGGATAACTTTCACGCGTGATGGGGGAATAGGTCGGTTTATAGCCGCGGCGCTTCATCTCGGTGATCAGTTGAGCATGCCGCTCGGCCAGGAACCCAAGGCGGGTGTAGAAGAACAGAACGTGCCCTTTGCCCAGGGTGTAGGCATTGGGCTGCGAGTATCGGCCCCGCTCCCATGCGCGTTGCGCCAGGCTGAACACGCGGGGCAGCTCGCGGTACTCAGCTACCAGATGCGGCGTGGACAGTTCCTCCACGGGAATGCAGTTGATGCGCGTCATGTCCGAATTGTAGCGAGCGCCAGCGTGCGGGCGGTCAGGATGATCCGTTACGTAGAACGGGCCGGCAAGCCGGCCCGTCATGTGACGATTTCGTGAACAACGAACCCGGAATCCTGATGGGACAAGACCTTGGCGACTATGTCCGCAGGTTATCCAACGAGTTATTCACCTGTTGTGGGGATAACTCGACTCCAGTCCACGATGCAGAGCGCGAGTAGAAGAACCACTCACTGCTTTTCTTGCTTCTCGTTGAGTGCACGGGCATGTTCCAGATGCTCACGCAGCTTGGGCAGTGTCTTCTCGGCCATGGCTTTCACCTCAGGGTCCTGGGCCTCGCGGCTCGCCTGTTCGAACATCTCGACGGTTGCTTCATGGGATGCCACACCGATCCGGTTCACATACATGGCGTCGAACGCGCCACCAGTCAATGCCTTCAGCGCCGTGATCTCAGTGGTTTGCATGGCCGAAGGGCCCGTGGGCGGCTCCATGCCTTTCTTGGTCGCCAGGGTTTCGGCTTCCTGAACCATTTTCTGATGGTCGTCAATCATCATTTGTGCAAACGCACGGACGTCGCTGTTCTCTGTTTTTTCCAATGCGAGCTGGCTACCCACGATCTCGGCGTGGCTACCCTGGATTGCGTTTTCCAGGAAGTCCTGATCTTCATCCGCCAGAGCCGACTCTCCGTTTCCGGTCCTCGCCGTAGGCTGGTTGTCGGTCGCGGCGGGGCTGGCGGCGCGAGGGGTGGTGCCCGTTGCATCAGCGGCGGAGGAGCCGGGCGCTGCCGAGCCCGGTGCGCCTGCTGCGCCCATCATGCCGGAGTGCGTCGCTTCAGGGCTGCTTGCGCCGGGACCAGTGGTGCCTGCTCCAGGAGCGGTCTGCGTGCTGCCTGCTGTTGAACCTGTTCCAGGTGTCGTCGTGGTTTGCGCATGAGCGGCGGCGCCGGCCATTGCGACGCCAAGGGCCAAAGCGAGCGTGGAAAGGGTATGTTTCATCGTACCTCCTTACTTGAAAACGGCCGCCCCCATGGGCGGGATTCAAGGCTTTCTCTGCAAGGCTCATACCTGTGTTCGGGCAATTAGCCGGGGCACGCTCATTGCTGTAGTTCAAGTCCATACTGGACCCCTTACGGAGGTAAGCATGAAGAAATCCCTAGCAGTCGCAATTTGTTCTGCCGCACTTGCAGCGGCGCCAAGCGTCTTCGCGCAGACAGGAGGCAGCAGCGGCGGAACCAGCGGTTCCGGCGGTGGTGATGGCTCCGGCATGGGCACCACCTCGCAACAGGCGCCGATGACACCTTCTCAGACCGAGACCAGCCGTGGCGCGGTCACCAACCCGCCTAACGTGACACCGGGTGGTGACACGCATGTCAGCGATCGCGAAGGCGCTGCCAACACCGGGAACGGAACCGGCAGTGGTTCCACCGGCGGAAGCAGCGATTCCGGCGGTACCGGGGGCTCGGGAACGGGTTCGGGTTCCGGAACCGGTTCGGGTACGGGATCAGGCTCGGGCGGTAGCGGCGGCACCGGCAGCGGCAATGGCGGTGGTAGCGGCACGGGCAACGGCAACTAAAACGCCCTGTGTGTGAGCGACTGAAAGATGGGGGCTTCGAGCCCCCATCTTCATGGCAGAAAAAAAGACCCGCCGGAGCGGGCCTGTATACGAATGCCATGAGTTCTTTACCGACCGGCCTTCTTTACATCGTCCTTGATGTCGCCAACTTTGCGCTGGGCGGTACCCACATTCTTTTCAGCCTTGCCTTTGAATTCGGTATCCGTGCTGCCGGTAGCTTTGCCGGCTGCTTCTTTAATGCTGCCTTTGGCTTCCTTACCGGCGCCTTTCACTTGGTCCTTGTCCATAGTGTGCTCCTTTTTCTCGCGTCAAAGCCTTGGTTCGGTATTGTCCATTTCTGGCGGAATCGGTTGCCCCTTGCCAGGTTCAACGGGATCAACAGGGGTATCGCCGGGAAGGTCGGGGTTTTCGGGGTAGGGGGCGGGCTCGCCGGGGTCAACCGGGACGTCGATTCCCGGTTCCCGATGATCGGCGCGCCGCTGCTGTGTAGAGGTAAATTGCCGCATAGGGCCTCCGTCGTTAATCGGACGTAGAGTGCCGCATGCGGTGCAAAGCTCGTGCCCGAATCGTATAGTCAGTCAGGCTTCCGCAATCAGTCGCGAGTGACCAGAACCAACGAGTCGTCGCTTTGGTGTGGGTGGGCGCTGGCCCCCAGTGCATATACTTGTGCGCTGAATTCGAGCAACCAGTCTTCACCGCTGGTAAGTTCGATTTCTTTGATGGGTACCGTGACGGACTTCTTCAGTACGAGTGCATGTTCCAGATTGATATACAGTTCATTGCCCATCTCTTTGCTCCTCCTAATACGGCAGACCGGGAAAGGTCCGTTTCAAGTGTCGGATGAGACGCTCTCGCTGCCATAGCTCATGGCGCTTTCGCGCTTCATCATCGGCAGGAGAGGGGGGGTTAGGCGGGAGGTTCATGCTGGCACCGTGGCTCCTGATCGGGCCGGCCAGGCGGGATAACGCATTCATATTGATCCTACTCGTCAGCCGGGGGGGATCCCGTACGACTGACTGTGATTGCTGTCACGCCCTCAGAGTACGCTGCCCCGGCCTAAATCCCTAACGATCAATTGAAAGCAATGAAGACTGAGCGCGGCGCGACGCCTGTGCCTGACGGGCCAGTTCGTCGAGATTTGATACCACCGATGCGTAGGCGGATTTGATGGCCACCAGATGTTCCCGGTCGGGCATCGAGAGCTCGTCATGCTGCAAACACTCGTCCGCTCGCAAGACGAATCGCTCGTAGGCAGCTCTTGCATCCTCGGTAGGCTCGCACGACAGCCCGGCTTCGACGGCATCGGCAATACTGTCCAGGGTGGTTTTCACGGCCTCGGCGAGTTCAAGCAGTTGATCTTTGTTCAGTCCGCACAGGCTTTCGGACATCGGAACGTCACTGAAACGGTCCACCAGCGTGAGCGTGTAGGCGAAGCGTTCAACTTCGGAGAGCAACGTAGTCGAAAACGGGCTGAAGCCCATGGCGGGCGTTTTCTCTTCGATCCGGGCTTCGCGCGCCATGACTCTGGCTCTCTCAATAGCCCGCAGTATGGCGTCTTGAGACTGCCTGTCTTTGCATTCTTTATCCGTCACCAGGCATGTCGTGCATTCCACAAGATAGTCGCCGCAACTGCGCAGTGCAGAGGCAAGATACTCCTGCTCGGTTCGCCGAGCGAGTACCGGGAGTACTGCGAAGGCTGCCACCATTCCGCAGGTGGAGCCTATGGCAATGGCAAGTACCTTGCGTAATGCGCCTTCCACGACCTGGAATCCCGGCGCCACAGCAATAACGGTGACCGTGACAAGTCCGTAGGCCAAGACGGGCCATTTAGCTGTCAGGAAGCTCATCAGAGCCACGCCCACAAGCAGAGAAACCAGGGTGCTGCCCCCACCGGACCCGTTCAGCATGACGAGCGAAACGGCAATGAAGGCACCCAGCACGGCCCCCGCAATACGACCTACCGCGGCGCCGATGGTGCCGCCGATACTGGCCTGTACGACGAAAAGTGCGGAAAAGACGCCCCAGGAAACGTCCTCCGTGTCCATAAAACTGGTCGCAAAATACGCCAGAAGCACGGCGGACGCCGTCTGGATCGGAATCCGTACCTGCTCTGCCTGCAGTCGGGTGCGAATTGGGGCGAGTATTTGACGCAAGGATCGCATGCCTGCCATGGTGCTCAACGCCGGTCTCGCGCGCGTATGCGCTTTCCATGCCAGAAGACCGCGATTCCGATGACGATGACGAGCCAATACACAATGCCGCCACCGGAAGTCATCAGGTCGACCAAGATTGCCATGGTGCCTTGGCCGCAAGTTGCGTGAGTCGCGCCGAGTGCACACTCAAAAGCCGCCCGGTAGACGGCTGCCGCAACAGAGCCGACTACCAGATTCGCCCCCAAGATCATTAAGATGGATCCAAACATGTGTTTCTCTTCTTTGATCGAGTCTGCCATGCATGACCGGGCGGCCATGCTATGGCACCGGATTCTGAAAGACAGGCATTTACCTTGCCGGCCGCTAGTCCGCGGTGAATAACGGTGCGTGTTGGCAAGGTGGGGGCGGTAACGCCAATGGATGGGTAGGCGCAGTGAACCGGCAAACGTTGCCGGGAAGGCGCTACTGAATCGAGGGGGACTGGGTTCGCATGAGCGATTCAGCGGCAAGGATCGTACGCCGCGCTTCCTCATGCTTATCTTGCAGAGCAAGATATTTTTCTTCTGAGCCGTCGTGGCGGTTTGCGGTTCCGCTGAACGAGGCCTCGAGGTAGTTTTGATACCAGAGCGACTCGGTGATCGTCAGGCCAACAAAAACTTCGTTGTCATCCTTGTCTGTAGACAAGGCCCTAATTTCCGTGAGGTACGCCCGCGCACCGGGCTGAAATTCCAACATAAGGCTCCTTGAATAAGCCTTCATTGTAGCCCCTGGGGTATAAGTGGCCGGGGCGACTGATGTTTCGACCCGGCGCCGGGGCGTAATTTCAGCGCGGGAGGAGATATGAAATGTTTGATTCAGCGCTTCGACCACAACCCTGAAGGTCGCGATTTTGCGGTGGGTGATATTCATGGCCACTTTTCCCGATTGCAATCCGTGCTGGAGCGCATCCGGTTTGATCCGGCGCGTGATCGCCTGTTCAGTGTGGGCGATTTGGTCGACCGTGGACCCGAAAGCGAGGAATCACTGAAGTGGCTGGAGTTCCCGTGGTTCCATGCAGTCCGTGGCAATCATGAAGACATCGCCATTCGATACGCCAAAGGCAACCCGGTGGATGCGTCGACTTACAGCCACAACGGCGGTGACTGGTTCATGGCGCTGGATGATGCCGCGCAAAGGCGGTTCGCCAAGGCTTTTGATGGGCTGCCTTATGCCATCGAAGTACAGACGGAATCCGGCCTCGTCGGGCTCGTGCATGCCCACGTTCCCACCAGACAGTGGAGCGAACTTCGGGAACTGCTGAGCTCCAGCCGATACAACCGCGATCGTGTGATCTGGGATCGCGGCCGTATTCAGCTTTCCGATACCTCGCACGTTGCCGGCGTTCGCGCTGTGGTGGTCGGGCATACCCCGCTGCCGCAGGTTGCCGTGCTGGGTAATGTTCACCACATCGATACCGCCGGGTGGACCAAGGAGGGCCGATTCACTTTGCTTGACCTGTCCACTCTGGAGGCAGTGTGATGCGTTGTATCGCCGACGGGCCGATACCTCGATCCTATTCGCTCAATTGATCGAAAGTGATCGACGCCGGAACAATACCGCCATGGCGTAGTCGTGCGTCAAGATCTTCCTGATCGGTGGGAAGATCATCCGAAGCCGGCAGGTCGAGTGCATTGGCCAATTCGCGCTTGGCCTGTTCCAGGCTCGCTACCGGGCCGTGAATCAGGGCGACGCCGTGGTCGCCATCGGACCGGGTGAACTGGATTTGGGTTTTCATAGAGCCTCCTTATATTGATGTGTTCTCGGTGTGGGACTCGCAAGTGGGATGCCGCTCCGAGGGGGCCGTCGCCGGCATGTTGATTGCCGCCTTCCCCGCATCGCATCAGGAGAGAGCAATGGTCACCAATCCGAGCAAGCACCCGGGCGACGAAGTTCCGCCTGATACCGAGCAGACGGGCAAGCTGCCCTGCGAGCGTTGCGGCGGGACCGGCCAGCAGGAGGGCAAGCAATGCCCGGAATGCGGCGGCAGCGGGGAGGTCGTCGTCAATGTCGGCGATGCCTAGACGCAACGCCTCATTAGAGAAACGACGCGCATAACGGCCCGCATGAGCGGGCCGTTAGGTCCTGCAAGCCCTAGGGCCGACGGGCCGGCGTGCCGCTGTGGGTATCGTCGTCCATGGCGTCGCGCACTTCGTCTTTGGCCTCGCCGACTTCACGTTGGACGGTGCCTACGTTCTTTTCGACTTTGCCTTTCACCTCGGTTCTTTTGTCACCCGTCACTTTGCCGGCGGCCTCTTTGACCGCTCCCTTCACTTCGCGCCCCGCGCCTTCAATTCGATCCAGATCCATATCTTTCTCCTTATGGGTTTGCCTCGCCGGCTTACCGGCACCTGAACGAAACCTAGCAAGCGCGGTGCCGAGAGCAGCGGAGGGCTGGATGGTTGGGGACGTGTCGGAATAGAATCGGCGGGACGCGGGACCTGTTGAAGGTCCCCACACTATTAATTCAGAGGCAGGTTCCATGGTGATCCGGTATTCCAAAGCTTCACTCACCGCAGCGATTGCGCTGTTCGCATCGCTGGTGGCTTTCGGAAATATCACGGACTACGGCAGCAACTTCGCCTTCGTGCAGCACGTGCTGCTCATGGACACCATTTTCCCGACCGCCACGATTCAATACCGGGCCATCGAATCCGTTGTCGCCCATCACGCCGCCTACCTATTCATCATCGCCTTTGAGACCGCTACGGCGATCTTGTGTTGGGTGGGCGCATGGCAAATGTTCAAAAACCGGCATGCGCCGGCCGATGAATTCAACCGCAGAAAGCGGTTTGCCATCGCGGGCCTGACCTTGGGTTTTCTGGTGTGGCAAGTCGGCTTCATGTCCATTGGCGGTGAATGGTTCGGCATGTGGATGTCCGAGCAATGGAACGGGGTGCCCTCGGCATTCCGGTTCTTCATCACCATAGGTGTCGTTCTTGTTTATGTCGCGCAGCGCGACGTCGATATCGATTAGCCCGGCGTACGGGGTAGGCAGAGGGACAAGGGCGCCGGCATCTCGGGTTGAAAGCTTGGGGTAACGCTTGGCGAGTTATTCTGGCCGCGCGAACTCGTTGGCGACCCACGCGGATGCGCTGTGACGTGTCAGCTTGAAGTCCGGCCGCACTCGTGCCCGCGCCAGTTTCTCTCCGAACTCATTATGGGCGCTCAGTTCCGCATACGGCTCGTATTCGTCGGGAACAATATCCAGAGCGATACGCAGTGTGCCGGCGTCTGAGTCGACGGTCAGGTTCTTGTGGAGCAGGGCATGCAACTGCTGCTCATGCCGTCGCAGGACTTCTGACGCTGTCTTCACCAAGGTAATGAAAGCTGCCGAATCGAGGGGCTTCGGGTTCTTCTTGTCGCGGCCCATGGTCCATGGCCCTACCAGCGCCG
>JAJUGH010000031.1 GCA_029268265.1 Alcaligenaceae bacterium
GGCTCGTCGCCTCGCCAATAGTCAGGCTGGCATTGTTGGGACGGGAAACGGTCGAACCAGCGCGGATCGGTGTCATCCGGCAACCAGGGCAGCCGATGCCGGATCCAGGCGTCGTCCACGGAGCCCAGCCAGCGATCACGGCCGCTGCTGCCCATGGGTTGTGCCCCCAGGGTGGCCACGACGGGCGTATCCGAGGGACTAAGGACCGGGTGCTCCGGATGTTCGACGTTGGGCAGCAAGCGGCCCTCCGCCGAGTCGATGCTTCCATGGCCGCGGCCATAGGGGTTGTCGCGCCAATCCGGGCCGCCATACGCGTAGGCGAGGCCGATAGACTGGCGCTGGAAGGCCTGCGCCGGCGTTGCCCGCCAGCCAGCGGCGGTGCTCATCCAACGCCGATCACCCTGCACCAGCACGCGTGATTCCAGAGCGCCCACGCCGGCCTTTACGATCAGCCCTTCCACCGCAGCGCCGACCGGTGCACAAGCGTCGCCCGCCACACCAAAGCCGCCGCCGGCTTTTTTTTCACCAAGGTCGAACGGCTCATCGGGGAACAGGGACATCAACCAGTGCCAGGCATCTGACTCCGACACGCGCCTTCCACCGGGCTCGCACACGTACCCGACCGTCACCGTCAACTGTGGACGGCCGAATCGATTGGCGTGGCCCAAAAGGAGCAGTGTGTCGTCGGGTTTGTGGATATGCATGGCGTGCCTACCCGATCTTGATCACGCCGCCGGCAGCGTTCAGATCGACGGCGCCCTTGCCCTTCAACGTGAGCGGACCGGCCGCTTGCAGGTTCACGGCCGGCCCAGTGAACTGCAGCTTGGCGCCGGCGCCGGTCCTGACCAGGACCTGGGTGTCGCTCTGCAAACGGGCAACGCCTTTGCCTTCCAGGAATAGGCCGTTGGCGCTCTTCAGCGCCACACTGCTCGGCGTGACATAAACAGCGTTGACTCCCGCCTCCAGGGTGATGCTGAGACTGTCGAGCTTGTACGCGGCATGGGCTTTCAGCTTGTACTGAACAGTCTCGTGGGAGGTCTCCGCCGTGACCTTCTTGCTTTTCAAGAACCTCATGACGAAGTTCCTGCCGGCCAGATCGTGCGCATTGACGATCTGGCGTTTCTCCGCCAGATCGAACTCCTTTGACGGAGCGTACTTGACGCTAGCCCCCAGCGCGAATAATGCATCCATCTTGAGTCCGGCGAACACTTCAGTGGAATGCCCCACCGTCACTTCCGTGACGGAGGATTCCGCAGTGGAAACCTTGGCGCCGGTAAAGTTCTCAAAAACTACGCCGCCACTCTGCTCGGCGGCAACCCCTGGGGCCAGCGTTTCCTCTGAACCCAGAAAGTTTGTCAGCGTGTCGCGCTCAGTACCGCCCGCCGCCACGCGATAGTGGCCGGGCACCTCAATCAGCAATGACTTACCAGCGTAAATTTCCCCGGAATAGTCGGTACGCAGGTCAAAGCCGACGACGCCCTGTTCGGATCCGTCTGTTTGCGCTTTCACTCCACCGCCCAGCGTCAGTTTGGCGTTTGTCATGGGGGTTGCCAGGCGAATCTCGGATTCGTCCTGCGTGACGGGTTGGCCGTCCGCGCCCTCCGTCGAGGAACCATCTCCGCCGTCGGTAATGACGAACTCGCAGCCCCCAGGGGTGCGTAAAACATGTTCGCGCGCGTTCTTGCTGCTCACTACACTGGGCGCCTCAGTATTCGGCAAGCTCCCCACAATAACGGGGTAATCGGTATCCCCGTTCAAGAAGGCGATCAAGACTTCCGTCCCTTCGCGCAACGGAAAGTGCATGCCCGCCTTGTCGACCCCCTCGCGCGCGCCGGACGCCGCGTAAGGCGTGCTCTGCCGCAACCAAGCGGAGTTCTTGTAGCCTTCGTAGCGCTGCCGAACAAAAGGCAGGCGGATCTGATAGCGTCCGTACTCGTCAGGCTGGGCATAGCGCTTCGGGTTCTCGTCGTCCGCGATATCCACGAAGCCGCTCATGAGCCGCGAGACATGTGGCACTGGCGTGAGGCGTGGCGGCCTGAACTGGACCGGATCTGACTGGGCGGCATCGCGCCAGCGCGGCATCGCGACGAATCGTGCTTGATAGGACGTGGTTTCGTTATCGGCAGACTGCTGATACGCCTGAGTACCGCGGTGTTCCACACGGATAACGTAGTACTGCTCCGGAACGCTATTGCGACGATACTCCGATACGGATAGGTACCGCCCCGCGCGAACCCCAGGTGTATGCGCTTCGCCGCGCACCTGCAGCGTGTGGCAGGCCAGTTCCTGGGCGCGCCAGGTTGCCAGCGCCTCGCCGGCGACACCCTTGTCAGCACTGCCTTGCCCCTCGATTAGGGAAAAATGATCGTCCACGGATTGAAACCATCCCCGCTCGGCGGGGACGAACGGCACATCGGCCTCGGCCGTCATGTCCAGCATCGTGTTGTCCTGGTCGTGCAGTGTATGCAGTGAGACCTTGTTCGCCTGCATGCTGACGCGACGGTCCAGGCGCTTGATTACCACCTGACTATCGTCAACGTCCGGTTCGCCAGTGGGGTAATACACAGCAACGGCGGCCTCGCCCGGTTGCTGGCTCGCGTCATTGCCAAACACGATGGATTCGCGGTCATCACCCTGCTCGAACCAAAAGTACACCCCATAGAACTCCAGCTTGCGCATCAGGAAGTCCAGGCAGGTTTCCTCGAACTGGCACGTGAAATCGCGCTTCATGAGCGCCAGATCGGCGTCAGCCACCGCCACCCGGTAATCATAGGGAACATCGCCGCCGCCGTATTTTTCGCCGAGGCCGGCTTCGTCCAGCAATTGGTGGATCAGTTGGTCGAGCTGTTTAGCGAGATAGATATCCGACCATCGCCGCAGACCCAGGCGCGCAAGCCGTGGCTCCAGCGTGAGCTCGTAGTACTCATAGTTTTCGTCGCGGCCCAGCTGGCCGCCCTGGGAAATGATCCCGTGCCATCGGCCAGTGCTGCCATCCGGATTGCGCACGAACAGCGTGGCCTTCTGGTCGAGCAGGTCCTCCAGCTTCACGTCGGCGTGTCGAACCGCCACCGTGATGTCGAATCGATACAACTGGGAAACGGCCTCGGTTCCGCGCCATTCGGTCACCAGTATCTTCTTATCGGACAATTGGTCCTGCAGTGCCGCGCATTCCAGCCGATAGTCGTAGATGCTGTCGCTCATGATGTGGTCTCCTGTTCGACCACACCATCACCCGGCTCGGCGACGCCCTCATCGTCGTATTCCGGCTCGATTTTCCAGGCGCCCTCCTCGCCCATGCCCACGTGCAAAGCGCTGAGCGTCTGGCCCTGCGCCATGGCGGCCAGCACGACATCCGCGAGCGCGGGCGTCAGGCTCTTGCCCAGTATGTAGTCGATATTGCGGGCGCCGCTATCCACCTCGGTACAACGGGCAGCGATGGCCTCCGACACTTCCGAGGCGAACTCCAGGGTAATGCGGTTGGTTGCATGTAAGCGCTGTGCGAGACGCCCCAGCTTGATGTCGACGATCCCGGTAAGGTAGGCCGGCGGCAACGAGTAGTACGGTACGACGTTCATGCGGGCCAACAAGGCAGGCTTGAAGTAGTTCGCCAGGATGGGGTGAATGTGTTGGCTGACGGTTTCCGCGTCGGGTCGCGAGTCCAGTGTGAGCGCCTGGATTTCATCCGTAGCCAGATTGCTTGTCAGGAACACGACCGTATTGCTGAAATCGATGACACGGCCCTCGCCGTCTGACAAGGTGCCCTTGTCAAACACCTGGTAAAACAAATTCAGTACGTCCGGATGAGCTTTTTCGACTTCGTCGAGCAGCACGACCGAGTATGGTCGTTTGCGCACGGCCTCGGTAAGAATGCCCCCTTCGCCGTATCCCACGTAGCCCGGAGGCGAACCCACCAGACGGCTGACTGTGTGCTTTTCCTGAAACTCGCTCATATTGACGGACACCAGCGCCTGTTCGCCACCGAACAACTGATCGGCCACAGCAAGCGCGGTTTCGGTCTTGCCTACGCCCGAAGGCCCCACCAACAGGAAAATGCCAACGGGCTGTCGCGGGTCGCGCAAGCCGGACTGCGCCGCTTTGATCGCGGTGGTGATGGTATCGACGGCATGATCCTGCCCGCGGATGCGGTGCTTGATTTGCTCCGAAAGCGACAGGATGCTCCCCACCGCATCGCGCTGCATCTTGCCCAGCGGCACGCCGGTCCAGTCGGACACCACGCGAGCCACGGCGTCGGGATCGACCTCGATGAAAACCAGCGGGTCATCGCCCTGCAGCTCGGCGAGCTTCTCGCGTGCCACTTGCAGCTGCGCCTGCAGGTCGGAATCATTGGGGGCGGCATCCACCTGTTTCCGTAATTTGAGCACCGCTTCTGCCGCCTCCCGCTGGATGGACCAGCGTTCGTGAAGTGCCTCGTGCCGGGCCTGCAGTTCCGCTGTTTCCGCCGCCAACGCGTCGAGCCGTGCCCCGTGTACGCCGGGGCTGTAGCTCAGCTCACGCGTCAGAGCCGCGCATTCGCGCTCAATCCCGGCAAGCTGCCGTTCCAACCGTTCAAGATCAGCGGGCTTAATACCCATGCCGATCCGTACGCGAGCCGCCGCCGTGTCGAGCAAGTCGACGGCCTTGTCCGGCAACAAACGCCCCGTGATGTAGCGGCCCGCCAGCTCGGCCGCGGCCACAATGGCGTCGTCACGGACGATCACGCCATGCGCCGCCTCGTAGTTGTCCTTGAGGCCACGGAGGATCTGCACGGCGGTGGGAACATCCGGCTCATCGAGCTTCACCAGCTGGAATCGCCGGGCCAGTGCAGGATCCTTCTCAAAGTATTTTTTGTACTCCGCCCAAGTGGTGGCGGCCACCGTGCGCAGCTCGCCCCGCGCCAGGGCCGGCTTCAGCAGGTTGGCCGCATCGCCTCCGCCGCTTTGCCCGCCGGCACCCACCAGCATGTGCGCCTCGTCGATGAAGAGGATGGTGGATTGCGCCGAGGCCTTGATCTCGTCGATCACGCCGCGCAGGCGCTTCTCGAATTCGCCCTTTACGCTGGCACCGGCTTCCAGCAGACCGAGGTCCAGGCCGAGAAGGCGGGTTCCCCGCAGGAATTCGGGCACGTCATCATTGACGATGCGCAGCGCCAAGCCTTCCACGACCGCGGTCTTACCCACGCCGGGTTCGCCGACGCAGATGGGGTTGTTCTTGCGACGCCGCGCCAGAATGTCGATCATCTGGCGGATCTCGGCATCACGGCCGAATACCGGATCGATCTTGCCTGCAGCGGCCTTGGCCGTGAAGTCCTCGCAGAATCGCCCAATGGCTTCTTCGCCTGCCGCCGCCGGACGTGACCCCGCCGGTGTATCAGCCGCCGGCGCTTCAGCTTCGGGTGACCCGGCGGTGATGCTGTCAAATTCATTCGTCAACGTTTCGCGCGAGATTCCACGCAAGGTATCGACCCACTGCGTGCCGGCACCGTAATAGCTCAGACGGGCGATCAGCGACAGCAGCAGCGCCCCACTACGGATGCGCGGTCCGCCCAGCGTGATGGAAGCCATCAACCAGGCTTCCTGCACCCACTCGGTCAGCAGACCGGCAAAGACGGGCCGCCCCGGGTTGCCGTTCTTGAGCTGCGCCAGAGTGTCGTCCAGCTGTGCGGCCAGTCGCAACGCGTCGATATCGAAATGGGTCAGTATGCGCACGGCATCACTGTCGGGATCGTCGAGCAGCCGGCGCAACATGTGTTCCACCGAGATCTCGTAATGATTTCGGGCCAGGGTCAGGCCCGCTGCACCTTCCAGAGCCGCCGAGCAATAGGGATTCAGACGTGCAAACAGGGGTTTCAGCTCTACCAGCATCATGATGGGATCCTCAGGTTTTGCCGCGATATCTCGAGATTGATCGGCAGGAAGACTTGATCGCAACCGCGGCCCGGGGAGTCCGGCGCACCCGGCTCCGCTTCGGGCAGCCAAGTATTCAGACCCAGGCGATTCCAGGGTCCGCCAAGTCCAAGTGGCCGGCGTTCTGCGGGTTCAACGCGCAGGCCGAGCACGCACTCGATCGGGGCCTCCACGTAGTGGGCGACTGCCTGCGAAACTTCCGGGAACAGGCTGCCGCCCGGCAACAGACGCTCGAACTGCGTAGCGGACAGCGGCCCCACATGGATGTCGGCGCGTCCGCTGCGTTCGTCGATCTGGCTGCCCAACAGCGTATCGGTGCCCAATTCGCACGCCTGGTCTCCCAGCCGGGTTCGCGCCGGCTCGGGGATGGGGATAGTGCGAGGCACGCAGGATTCGACCCACACCGGAGTCGAATCGAGCATTCCGGAAACCAGGGCCTGCAAGCCCAAGGCGGAACGCGGATACTGGTTGAAATTGCCCGCGTGCGGCAGCAACGTACGCAGGCTTCTGGCGGCTTCTGCATGTCCGCTGCGGTGCAGGCCCAGCAGGGCCATGAGCTGGTTCAGGCGCTCACCGTCCTCGCGTTCCGTGACGGCCAACCAGATCCTGTTCTTTTCCCAGGCCTTGAACAGGAGGGGGTAGAGAACCGCATGGAGGATGTCGAGAAAATCGCGTGAATTGGACCCGCCGTCCAGGTGCTCGTCGATCAGGTCTTCGGTGTAGAAGGTGGGCAGGGGCGATGTGACGCCATACAAGCCAAAGAAATTGGCCGTAATGCGCAGTTGGTCGTCATCGTCCCTCTCGATTTTCTCGATATCGTTCTCGGGGAACGACATGCTCAGCGCGGGCTGCACTCGCACGACTTGTGTAAACACCTCTTCGCCCAGGTGCAGGCGCAACAAGCGCATGGCCTGGAAGAAGGCGTAACGGTGCCCCTCGTCGAGCAAGGGCCCGAGCGCGTCTACAGGAGGCGGTACCGGCCGATCTTCGCGGGCCATTTCAAACTCTCTCCATTGACGGTGTCCTCCAGCGTGAGGGCGCTGAAGGTATTCAGGGCGGTGGTGCCGGCGAGCAGTTCGTCGAGCACCGTGCCAAACAGAAACAGGCTGCCCTGCCCCGGGAAGTGGTCACCGCGGCAGGCGATGACGACTTCGCTTCCGTGCACCGGCATGCCTCGCACGATGCGTTTTGCAGGGTGCATGTCGATACTTTCGATCGAATCGACCACGCGACGCGCAGCGGCATGGGTTTGCCCCCCGGTGTGGCGTGAAGGCAGGTACAGCGAAAGCAAGTCCTGCAGCTGGTTGTCGTGCGCCATCGACAAGTGGTTGGCATTCAGATGCGACAGCACGCGCCATAGAAGCGCGCTGTCGAAGACTGGAGGGCTGTAGGGCGTGACGCTGGTGATATTGCGAAAGCCGATACGCGCAGGCGACTTGTCGGTCGGCTGGTTGATGTCGCCCAGCCGCAGTTCTTCCGGCAACGAACCATGCGTGCACGTCAGGCGGGCTGAAAGCGTCAGCGGTCGCAGTTCCGCAGTGGGCGCGTAGGGCAGGCTGAGGTAATGGTCGAACCCGCGATCCAACGCCGAAGGCCGGATGCGCAGGTTGTAGCTTGCGCGGTCGTCGCCGCGGAAGGCGGAGAACGGGTGGTACTCCTGTTCTCGACCGTCGGCGTCGCGGCCCGTCACTTCATCGATGGAATAGATCTGCTCCACCTGCCGGCTGGTGCGAGACACGGGCTGTATCTTGTAATCGGGCTGACGGTGGTCGACCCGAATGGGATGCGAATCCACACTGACCAGGTTGGCCGCGGGGGTGGCATTCATCACAAAGCTGTCCCGCCCGACCGCAGGCGCCCAGTCCGGCACCTGATCGAACAGGAACTGCACGGAAAACTCCTGTGCGCTGGCCCGTTCCGGCCATTTCGAGAAACCTTTGAGGTCGATGAAAAGCAGCTTCTCAGGCAACGAGAAGTATTCATGTAGGATGCGCCAGGCTGGATGCGCATTGCCCGGCCATGGCAAGAGGTTCAGGTCAGGCCTTAGCCCGACTGGCTCGATGCTTGAAGGGGGCAAAACGGTAATGGGCCCGCCTTCGCTGCCGACTCGGATCTCGCGCACGCGGCGCAACAGCAATAGGTACAGGCGAGCTGCATCGGCGTGGGCGCCGCCCAGGAAGAAGCGCAGGCTGTCGCTACGCCAGCTGCCGGTCGTAGCGCCGATGTAGCGCATACGCAGGCGCAGGCTTCGCGCGCGACCGCCGCCGCCCTCCCACTGCGCGGACACCAGTTCCACCGGTTCCAGCGTGACGGGAAAGGAAGAACGGAACACCAGGCGCTGGCCATCCATAGGTGCCGACGAGAACTCCGTGCCGGCATCAAGCGTGATGGCCTCTTCGAGCTGCATGCGTGGCTCGTACTGCATGATGGTCATACACGGAAGCGGACGCAGGAAGCTTGGGAACAGCAGCTGCGCCAGGTTCTGGACGAATTCGGGAAAGTCGTCTTCCAGGCGATGGCGGACCAGACCGGTCAGGAATGCCACGCCCTCCAGCACTCGTTCGACGTCCGGATCGCTCGCGCGGTCGGCGCCCAGCAACGGAGCAAGCGCCGGGTTGTTCCGAGCGAACTCGGCCCCCAGTCGGCGCAGATTGCCCAGCTCCTGTTCGTAATACCGGTTCAGCATCGGTTCATTGCTTCCTGAGTGAGATCTTGCCGTTCGAGGAGACGTGAGACGTCAGCCGGATTGGAATTTCACGGTCATCGACACTGACGGTGCCCGAGATGGAAAACGCGAGCGACAGGACCTCGTCCTGGGTGCTGGCAAAACTGATCTGCGGCTGCCGTAACCGTGGCTCGTATCGCTGGATCATGCGGCTCATGTCTTGCACGATCTCTTCGGTCGTGCCGGTACTGAAGGTGCCGGCCAGGTTGGTGAAGTCGGGTACACCGAATTCCGGGTCGATCGGTACGCTGCCCTGACGCGTGTTCAAGATGCGTTGCAGATGCCCAAGTATGGAGGCGATGAGAATCTCGGCGCGGGTGGTTTGCCCGAGATCCCGCTCGGTCCCCAGGGTGGTCAGGCGTTCCAGTAGTCGGCGCTCGTTCATGTAGCTTTCGAGGATGGGCGCGGCGAGCCGCGCCCGTGCTTCTTACGCTTACTTGGGAGCCAACCAGGAGTCCTCGGCCTCGATGCCGTCGGGCTCCCAGGTCCACACGATCTTCTCGTAGGTCAGGCCCACGTCTTCCATGTGTCCCAGTTGCCGGTTATCGGCGTGCAGGCAATTCGGCACCCACAAGCGCGTACCGACCACCACCGCCTTTTCGAGGCGGATGGTGTAGTACTTCTCTTCGGTGCCCTTGGGGCTGATGCGGTAGAACTCGAGATTCACTTCCTTGAGCTGTTCACCGGAGCACAGCGCCTGGTACAGCTTGGGGGAGGACTTGTCGATTTCTTTGGTGAGTGTGATGCCCAGGTGCTGGCGCTTGCCGGAAGGCAGACCCGTCTGGGGATTCTTGGGCAGTTCGATGTGGTGATCAACGGCCTGAACGAGGATTTTTCCCTCGTGGCCCTGCACTTCGCATGAGCCTTCGATCTTGCCCTGGTTCTCGCCTTCCAGAGTGACGTAGCATGGCATTGGCATGATAAACTTTCCTTGCAGTTGAAGAGTTGATAGCGAACTTTGCTTCTAGAAACCCTGTGGTGTGCCGGTGGCCGCCGGCACACCACTCGGGCATTTGCAGGTCAGCTCTTGTCGAGCTTACCCACCAGCGAAAGCGTGAAAGAGGCCCCCATGTATTTAAAGTGCGGGCGCACCTTCAAACCCACGCGATACCACCCCGGATCCCCTTCCACGTCGGAAACCATCACTTCCGCCTGACGCAACGGCCTTCTGCTGCGCACACCGGGAGCGGGGTTGTCCATGTCGGCCACATACTGCCGAATCCACGTGTTCAATTCGGACTCCAGGTCGTTTCTTTCCTTCCACGTACCGATGTTTTCGCGCTGTATCACCTTGATGTAGTGCGCCAGCCGGCTCACCACAAAGATGTACGGCAGCTGGGTGCCCAGCTTGTAGTTCAGTTCGGCCTGTTTACCTTCCGGGTTGTTGCCGAAGAACTTCGGCTTCTGTACGGAATTCGCCGAGAAGAACGCAGCGTTGTCCGTGTTCTTGCGCATGGTCAGGGCGATGAAACCCTGCTCCGCCAGCTCGAATTCGCGCCGTTCCGAAATCAGCACTTCGGTCGGAATCTTCATCTGGGCTTCGCCCATAGCCTCGTAGTTGTAGATTGGCAGATCTCCAACGGTGCCGCCGCCCTGGGGGCCGATGATGTTGGCGCACCAGCGATACTGCGCGAAGCTTTCAGAAAGCCGGCTGGCGAACGCAAAGGCCGCATTGCCCCACAGGAAGCTGCCATTTCCGTCACTCACGTCTTCGTTGTAGCGGAACTTCTTGGTGGGCACGGTTTCATCGCCATAGGGCACGCGCAGCAGGAAATTCGGCAGGGTCAGGCCCACGAAACGTGCGTCTTCCGATTCACGGAAAGCGTTCCACTTCGCATATTGTGGCCCTTCAAACACCGCGGACAGGTCCTTCAGGTTGGCCAGCCCGGAGTAGGAATCCATGCCGAAAAATTCCGGCCCGGCCGAAGCGATGAACGGCGCATGCGCCATGGCCGCTACGCTTGCCACCGACTGCAGCAGTTTGATGTCTTGTCCACCCGGCCCGAAGGAATAATTGCCGATAATCGTGCCGATGGGCTGACCGCCGAACTGGCCGTATTCAGCGGTATAGACCGCCTTGTAGAGACCCGAGCGGGTGATATCCGGCGCGTCCTCGAAATCCTCCAGCAAGGCCTCCTTCGAGACATTGAGGATTTCGATGCGGTTGTTCTCGCGGAAGTCAGTGCGATCGACCAGGAACTTCAGCGAGCGCCAGGCGGACTCCATCTTCTGGAACGACTCATGATGCATGATCGCATCGACCTGCTGGCACAGCTTCTGGTCGAGCGCGGCGATCATTTCGTCGATCATGCCTTGACTGACCTTCTCTTGAGCGCGGCTCGGCTCCAGCAACTCGGCGACAAAGGCCTCCAGGCCCTGGCGAGTCATGGAATAGGCGTCGTCATCGGGCCGAACACGGGTCGACTCGATCAGTTGGTCGATCAGGGAACCCTCCGCCTGCTCCAGCGGCTTGGCCGCTTCCTGTGCCTGGGGATTTTCACTCATGGCCTACTCCTTGTTCGGGGCGTCGCTGTCTTGAACGCCCAACTCGCTCAACAAGCGCTCACGCGCACCCTCGTCCTGAATCAATGCCTGCAATTTTTTGCGGAATTCAGGCAGGTTGCCCAAGGGTCCCTTAAGTGCCTTCAACGCTTCCCGCAGTTCGACCAACTGGCGCAGCTCGGGCACCTGCTCCACGATGGCGTCCGGCTCAAAATCACGCAGCTTTTCAAACTTGAGATTCACCGCGAGTTGCTCGTCTTCCGGAGCGTTGTCCGCCAGCCGGTTGGGCACCGAAAGATCGAGTTCCAGGCCCTGGCCTTTCAGCACGTCGTTGAAATTTTCCTTGTCGACTTGAATGGGCTTGCGCTCATCGAGAGGGACTTCGGATTCCTTGAGCGTGAAGTCGCCCAGCACCAGCTGCTTCAGCGGCAGCTCAACTTCCTCCTTGGCGTCGCCGGTCGACGGCTTGTACACAATGTTGACACGCTCTTTTGGGGCTACGGATCCGTCTTTGGACATCGGTTTCTCCTAATGGCTGACCAGGTCAGCCGGCGGTTGACTGCGATAACTGCCAAGCTGCATTGACATCCAGGCGTGACAGGCGACCAAGCATCGGCACAACAGGCGACTGATGGCCGCCGCCGTGCCTCTGTTCGATTCCGGCGGCAAGTTCCAGCGCCTGTCGGGCGAGCTCGGGTTCCCAAGAAGCCAATTGCAGCGCCTCCAACTGTTCGATCAGCGGATGGATGATGGGCCGTAGATCGGTCTTGGCATCGAAACGGTGTATGAGGCTGCACTGCGCCAGGCGTAAGCGGAAACTGGCGCGCTCGCCCTCGGCCCGAAACACCGCGGCTTGCAGCTGTGCGATCGCCTCGTTGAGCTTGCCTGCGGCAGCCTGTGTCTCGGCCTGGTGAGCGAGCACGGCGAGCTCGTCTTGCGCGGGGGCTTCCCCGCCAGAACTGGACGCCTGCAGGCTTTGCAGCCAGACCTGCGTGGCAGGGTCGGCGAAGGCCCGGCCATCACTGAAGGCCAACTCCGCCACACCTGGCACACGCGCCAGGAAATTGACGGTTTCGCGCGCCAGTTCGCTGGCGGCGGCGTGCGCCTGGAGTTCGGTAAGCGCGGCGTGGCTTACCCGGTTCAGATCCAGCCAATAAGGCAGTGAGCGCAGGCGCGACTCGGCAAAGGCGATGATGGCCTGAGGGTCAGCAGCTTGGATGACGCGTTCATAGATGTCGATTGCCTGCCCTGGCGGGGGCAACAAGGTCACGCGCCCGTTGGCGGGGGGGCAGGCTTCCAGACCCGCCCACGCACAAATGCGATTCAAGCGGAACAGCAAGGGCGAAAGCGGGTGTTGGTCCAGCATCCAGGCGATCACGGGCTGCAGGCTGTCCAGTGCATGGTCGACGGCCGTGGAGGCATCCGCGCCGCCTGCTGGCACCTGAACCTGCACTGCCGGTGCGGCAGACGCGGGCCGGCTTTGCGTAGCAGCCGAGTCCGGGACGGCGGGAGCAGCGGGCTGAGGCGCCACGGGGATATCGGTTAGCGTATCGGCGGTGGACGCAACAGGCGGCGACGCCGGTACTTCAGAAGGAGCAACGGGCTCGGGCTCCACGGGCAGGCGGCGCAAGATCGCAGCCAGACCGTAGAAAGCAGGCGCTTCATCATCATGTGCCTGCCACGCCGTATCGAGCGCCTCCCAGTCGGCAACCATGTCCACATGCCGTGCGTGGGGCATCGCGGACATCTCGAGTATGGCCTGTTCGTTAAATTCGGCGCTGAGCTGGTCGAGCAGCCACTGCATCTGGTTGCGTCGACCCCGCAGACGCGTCGCCGGGGGCGACATCTCCTCCCACCAGGTCTCGACGAGGCCACGCAGAACATGGATGCCGTCCGCCAGCCCAATGAGCCCGCGCTGTCGATACATCGCCATCGCCAACCAGGTGCCTGCGGCGAGATCCTTGCCTTCTTCCCTAAGGATTTGAGCGGATAGTCGTTCGACGATCGGCCATTCGACGGCTTGGCCGGCATGCAGATCGGTCAATCGGTCGATCTGGGATTTTAGGGCGGTGAAGTTTGCGCCGTCGCGCGGGTTCACGCCGGCCGGCCTTTCGGCACTGACCGGCTGAGAGCCCAGTTCGCGTACGGAAGCAGTGTCAAGCACTCACATCCCCTTTTTGATTCGGATCGACGTTTTTCCGAATGCTAGGGAGAAAGGCGTTAACAAACTATTGAATTACCACGCCACTACTTTGTGCCAAGATGCTACGGAATAAACGATCTTTCAACGTTGAAGGGTTTTCCCGAATTCCTGTTTACTGCGATAACAATTAGTGCTCTCATTCAACTTTCGTTGCATGACCGAAGCGCTCCAACATACGCCTTCAGGCCGGATTCCCCAAATACGTGTTCGGTGCTATGAACCCTGCCGGCCCTCCAGGAACCCGATGCATCCCAGTCTTACCCGGCCCATTCAACTACGCTTACTCGGTGAATTTGATGTCGCCATTCACGACATCAGCCATACCCGCCTCATCGGCTATGCCAAGGCCAGACTGCTGCTCGCCATACTGGCCGTGGCCCAGGGCAAACCCATTTCCCGCACCGAACTGGCCCACATGCTATGGCCCACCAGTCAACAGGATAGTCGGGCGAATCTCCGGCACGCCTTGTTCGTTTTACGGCAGCTGTTTTCGGCAGTGCCCGGCATCTGGCTACCCGGACGCGAAACCCTGGCCCTGAATCCGAACGCTGTCATGGTCGATGTCCTCGCGCTGACCGGTGGCTACGAGGGCCTGAGCTACGCCGAACGGCTTGCCTACGATCGTGGAGACCTGCTGGAGTACATGGATAGCTCCCATAGCAGCGCATTCGCCGCCTGGCGTACCAAATGGCGCCTGCGCATCGAAAGCGATATCGCCCAATGCCGCGACGGCCTCATTACCCAATTAGTAGAACGAGGTGAACAGGCAGCCGCGATTGAACATGCCAAGGGATGGGTGCTGCAACGCCCCGGAGACGAACTGGCACACAGGCATCTGATCCGGCTGCTACGGGATTCCGGGCATGAGGAAGCTGCCTTGCTCGCGCTGGATCATTGCCGGCGCATGCTCCTTGAACACCGCCACAGTGCGCCCGCGGCCGCCACCCTCGCCCTGATGGACCAGGCGCCCGCCGTTGTAGCGGCCGACACATTGCCGACCGAGTTGGCGCCCGCTGCCCACTCGACCATGTCTTCCCGCCAATACCGCCCGCTTGCGGTGTTGGGCGTAGCGCTGACCATGGACGCCGCGGAAGGAGAACACGAAGCGTCCCTGGACGCTCTGCGACAGGCAACCGACCGCATATGCAGCAAGGCCCAGGCAGCCGGTGCGCATGTCAAACCCAGCGTGGATGGCAGCCTATTGATCGTGTTCGGCTACCCCGTCGTCACTGAGAAGCCCGCACAGCTTTGTGCCGAGCTGGCTTGCGAACTACGGGACACCGCGATTCCGGAGGGCATACGCATGGGATTGGGAATGCATGCGGACGTCGTGATGATGCAGTCCGCCGAGCCTTCCCAAATGGTGCCTGCACTAAGCCATCATGCCATGAGGCTGGCCTATCTGGCGGAGCCCGGCGAAATCCTGATCACGACCGCTCTTCGGGATCGCATCACCACGCAGTTCACCGTGCATTTCGAAATGCGCCACGGCACCGAGCAGTACATCTTGGATACGCCGCGCGATTTGCGTCCAGTCGGACGCATGTTCGGAAGAATGCGCGAGTTCGATACGTTAGTGCGAATCTGGGCGCGCCTGCCTCGCGCACAAACACCAAGCTGCATGAGGGTTCGCGGCTGGCCGGGCATTGGCAAATCGCTACTGGTCAACGTCATGGCGGAATACGTGCGACGCACGGGTGGCGATGTCAAACATCTGACCTGCCAAGAAGGACTGGAAAACAAACCCTTCCATCCCGTACTGGACTATTTACCCACCGCCCCCATGTATCGCACCCGCGACGCAATGATCGAAGGCCTGATTACGGCTCTGATGCAGCGCTCCAGCCCGGAGAATGCCCTTCTCCTGATTTGGGAGGATCTGCACTGGGCCGACCCCTCCAGCCTCGAATTGCTGAAGGTGCTGCTGCAGCGACAACAGTCGGCCCCCACGCTCGTGCTCCTGTCGGCGCGGGAAGAGTTTGCCTTCGAAGGCCAGGCGAACGAACTCACACTCAAGCCGCTAGATCGCCGGTCGATGGCGGAACTCGTCATGCATCGCTCGAGGGGACAGCGACTCAGCGCTGCGCAGCGCGACCAGATCGTGGAGCAGGCCGGGGGCGTGCCTCTGTTCGCCGAGGAAATTGTGCGGCAAGTCGCTCTGGGCGCCGAAATCGGCACCACGCCCGTGATCCGCGACCTGATCGCTGCGCGCATGGCGACCCTCGAGGCGCCCGCTCAAAAAATGGCTCAGTTTGCAGCAGTGGCCGACGGGCTGGACGACGGGCTGCTGGCTCGCGCAGCGCCCTACCTGGACCTCACGTCCCGCCAGGCCTTGGCGGTTATCGCCCAGCTTCGACAGCATGGACTGTTCTTGGAAGGCATGCCCGTCCGGTTCTGTCATGCACTCACCCGACTCGCCGTCTACGAAACCATTGACTCGCTGGAGCGCAAACCCCTGCATGCCAAGGTGGCGCAACTATTGATTGACCGGGACCCGGCTTCGGTACGGGAGCATGCAGCCACCATTGCCCACCATCTCGACGCAGCCGAGCACCCGGAAGCCTGCCGGTGGTGGTGCATCGCTGGGCGCGACGCACTTACGCAATCCGCCGTCAGCGAGGCCGGAGCAATGGCCGACCGCGCCATGACGGCGCTCGACCGTATCCGTGACGAGCGCGAAAGACGAAAAGCCGAACTCGAATGTCAGTTGCTGCGCGGAGCGGTCTTCACCCTGCTCAAGGGCGGCGGCGCAGAAGAGACCGCAGATGCGTATGAACGCGTGGCCCAACTGCACCGCCACGACGATGAGCCCGACATGCATTTTCAGCGGCATTGGGGCGAGTGGGTGGTGGCCTTCAATACACAACCGCACTCGCAAGCGCTACGCGTGGCGGAGAACCTGCTGGCTCACGCTGAGCAGCACGATTCCGACGCGGTACTTGGCACCGCGCAGTACGCCATTGGTCATACCCGGCTGTTCATGGGTGACGCTGCGCGCGCCGAACGCTGGCTTCGCACCGCCTTGCAGACGCTGGGCAGGCGCGGCATCGCTACCCCTTCGATGTCCATCTGGAACCAGGAGCGCGCAAACTCGACACGTGGCATGCTGGCGTGGGTGTTGGCGCTGCAGGGACGCGACAACGAGAGCCTGGAAATCGCACAGGAAGGCCTCGACGGACCTGCGAAACACCGGCAGCTTCCCAGCCGCGCGTTGTGCCAGGCCGTACTGGCCGAAGTCCACCGTCTAAGGGGCGACGTCGAAAACACTCAGGCCGCTGCTCTAGCGCTGAAACAAATTACAGAAACTACGGACCTGCCGTTTTGGCGCGCGCTCGCGGACGGCATGATCGGCTGGGCGTCGGCGCAGCGAGGCGACCATCGCGGCGTTCACGCGATGGAATATGCCGTCAAGGTAGCAGGGCGCGCCATGCCGATCTGGCAGGCACCGCTGGAGCTACTGCTTGCCGCCAGCTACAGCACTCTGGGAGAAGCCGATTTGGCGCTACAAGGCGTGGAACGCGCCGGTGCGCTGATCGAACACTACGGCACCCAACTGATACGTGGCGCCTACCTGTATCAGAAAGGGATGGCGCTGGCGGCTCGCGGGGAGTCCGACCTTGCCGCCACGCACTGGCAACAGGCCATTGTGGAGAGCCGTCGGCTCGGTCTGTCTCGGTATGCTCAGCGGGCAGAGGTCCTGCTCAACGCGGATGCTCGTTCCGCGTAGGCTCACTGCTTGCCCGGCATGCGCCGGGAGCAGGTTCCACATGACCGTTCAAGGCCTGCATTACTCCCGCACGTACTGGCTCTCCGTAGCCCTCCAGGTACAGAAAGAAGGAGTCGCAATGGCCGCAGCACCACC
>JAJUGH010000032.1 GCA_029268265.1 Alcaligenaceae bacterium
CTCCGGCAACATGGCCCCCATTGCGCTCTTCCCCGAGCAAGGGTTGGTACCGGGCAAAGACTACGAATTCCTGTATTCCGGCAAGCATGATCAGTCGGTTATGGGCGTAAACTCCGGCGACTACGATGCGGCCGCCGTGGCGTCCGATGTGTTCTACCGCATGGCTGAACGCGGCCAGATCAACGCCGACGACTTCCGCATCCTGTACCAGAGCGAGAAATTCCCGACCTCGTCATTCGCGTACGCTCATGACCTGGAACCGAAATTCCGCGACCAGATGCTGAAGTGCTTCTACGACTACCGCTTCCCGAAGGAAATGCAGGAAGCTTTCGACGGAGCCGACCGCTTCTATCCCATCACGTACAAGAACGAGTGGGCCATCGTGCGCGACGTTGCCAAGGCAGGCGGCGAAAGCTTCACGCGTTCGGCCTACGACGCAGCACAGAAGAAAGGAAAATAATCTAGCATGGGCGCTTCCCTCCACATTGTTGATCTCGTCAAGGCTTACAAGGCCAATCAACCCGTGCTCAAGGGCATCAACCTCGAAATCGAGGGTGATGGCCTGACAGCCGTGATCGGACCATCGGGAACCGGTAAGAGCACGCTGCTGCGTTGCGTGAACCGGCTCATCGAACCGACGAGCGGCCGTATCCTGCTCAAGGACGAAGGCGACACGGTGGACCTGGCGACCGTCCGGGGTCAGGCACTGCGCAAGGCGCGGCGCCGCATCGGCATGGTTTTCCAGGAGTACAACCTGGTGGAGCGCCTCACCGTGATGGAAAACCTGCTGACGGGGCGGCTTGGATTCACCTCCGCCTTCAACGCATGGCGCCGCCGTTTCGAGCCCTCCGATATCCAGTACGCCCATGAGCTGCTGGACACGGTGGGTTTGGGCGGCTTCGCCAACCAGCGCGCTGACGCATTGTCAGGCGGCCAACGCCAGCGTGTGGGCATTGCCCGTGCGCTGATGCAGCGGCCACAGATGCTGCTGGCCGACGAACCGACCTCCTCGCTCGATCCGAAGACGTCGGTGGAAATCATGGAACTTCTGCTGGAGCAGGGTCGCGCGCAGCGCATCCCCGTGATTGTCAATATTCACGACGTCGAGCTCGCCAAGCGGTATGCCACACGCATTGTCGGCATGTCCGGCGGCAACATCGTCTACGACGGTGACGCTCAGGGACTGGGCCCGGATGTCCTCAAACAGATCTACGGGGGTGAATCGTGGCTGAGTTAAGGCCCGAGCCGCGCGAGAACGCCCGACCCTTCGCCCTGTCGTGGCAGGCCCGGGTCGGCATGCTGGTGGTATTGATTTATGCCGTCTACGCTGCCAGCCAGCTCGGATTTTCCTGGACCCGCTTCGAGTCCGGCATCGAGCTGGGTGCCCGCTTCATCAGCCGCTTGTTCCCCCCATCGGTGGAACGCCTGGACATCCTGTGGCAAGGCATCGCCGAAAGTCTGGAGATTGCGGTACTGGCCTCCACACTCGGTATCCTGCTGTCGCTGCCCATCAGTCTGCTCGGGGCTCGCAACCTGATGCCTGCCTGGGCAACCTGGCCCTCTCGGGCGATCATCGCGCTCTGCCGCGCATTGCATCCCGTGATCGTGGCCATCATTTTCGTGAAGGCGGTGGGCTTCGGGGCACTGGCCGGCGTCCTGGCCCTGACGGTGGCCTCGATCGGGTTCATCGGAAAGCTGTTCACCGAAGCAATCGAGGAAATTTCGCTCAAGCAGGTGGAAGCGGTCCGTGCTTCGGGCGCCTCGTTCGCCAACGTCATCATCTTCGCGGTCATGCCGCAGGTCTTTGCGCGCTTCGTGGGTTTTGCCACTTATCAGCTCGACTCAAATCTGCGCAACTCCACCATGGTGGGCATCGTGGGCGCCGGCGGCATCGGCGGCACCCTGTTCTCGGCCTTCCAGCGATTTGACTACGATTTCGTGTGCACCATATTGCTAACCATCATCGCAATCATCATGCTGGGCGAAGTGCTGGCCCGTGTGGTCCGTGCCATTCTCCTCGACAACGTGACAATCGGTGAACTATTGCGGCGCAAGCCGGATCCGCGCTGGCGCGCACCCGCCGGAGATGAAGCATGAACGCGCAAACCCTCCCTTCCTATCCCAGCGAGTGGCAGCGGTACACCGTCGGCCAACGGCTGCTGCGCTTCGCGCTCTATATCCTGTTCATCCTGGCGATCGTCCAGTCGGCACGTACCATTGATGTCATTCCGGAGTTCCTCTACGACGCTCCGGAGCAGATGGCCGACCTGCTCAACCGCATGTGGCCGATCCATTGGGCGAGCTTCCACGGCGACATCCGTCTGGCGCTCATCGAAACTCTCCACATGGCGACACTGGGCACCTTGCTGTCCATCGTACTGGCGGTGCCGGTGGGTCTGCTGGCGGCCAACAACCTCACGCGCAATCGCGGCCTGAATTTCCTGGCCCGGTTCATTCTGGTGTCGAGCCGCTCCATCAACTCGCTGGTATGGGCGCTGCTCTTCATTGCGATCTTCGGCCCCGGCGCCGTGGCAGGCACCATGGCGATCGCCTTCCGCTCCATCGGTTTCGTCGGCAAGTTGCTCGGCGAAGCCATCGAGGAAGCGCAGTCCGGTCCGGTGGAAGCCCTCACTGCCACGGGTGCCAGCCTCAGCTCGATCATCCAGTATGGCTACTGGCCCCAGATCCGCCCTGCCTTCTGGTCGATTGTGCTGTTGCGCTGGGACATCAACGTACGCGAATCCGCAGTTCTTGGCCTCGTCGGCGCCGGCGGTATCGGGATGGCGTTGAACAGTGCAATGGACCTGTTCCAATGGGATCGTGTCGCGCTCATCCTGGTGCTCATTTTCGCCGTGGTGATTCTGGCTGAAGTGATCATTACGCGTAGCCGCCGCTCGCTGCTGTAGTCGCGATCAGTGCCCGCACATCCGCCTATACTGGCCGCTGCTTTTCCATAACAGGCCGATATGCTGGAACGTGAACTGAAATTCCATGTGCCGGCGCGCAAGCGCGCCGGCCTGAAGGCCAGGCTGAAGAAGCTTGGCGCCGACCCGATCCAGCTGCACGCCCGCTATTACGATACGGCCACGCAAACGCTGGCCCGTGCCGGCATCGCGTTACGGCTGCGTCGCGAGGGCGAGGACTGGATTCAGACCATCAAGCTTCCCGGGCCGGATGAACTCTCGCGCATTGAGTGGAATCATGCTCGCCCGGAGCCCACGCTCGACCTTCAGGTCTACGCCGACACCCACATCGGCGAACTGATGTCGGAGATTGGCAGCCGGCTCATTTGCCGTTATGTGACTCACGTACTGCGCCTGAAGAAGGTGGTTCCGACCGCCAGTGGCGAGGCCGAGCTCGCCTACGACGAAGGCGTGATTTCAGCCGGCGGTATCCAGCTGCCGGTCAACGAATTCGAGATCGAGGGGCTTTCCGGCGAGGCAGCCGATCTGTTCGCGCTGTCTCGTGAATGGCTCACCGAGCATCAGCTCATCCTGGAGCTGCGGAGCAAGGCCTCCCGTGGCGACGCTCTGGCCACGTTGGCGCTCGACAACGGTCCCAAGGGCGTGCATACGGTCGGTATGGCCATGCCGGTCAAAGACACGGCGTTACGGCGCAGCACGCCGCTCAGCAAGGCGCACGTGCGCCGGCTCGCTGCCGTCGTCCGGGCTGATCAGCCCGTCCTGCCGCCTGACACAACCATTGGCGAGGCCTACCTGGCGTGTGCAAATGAGTGCATGAGCCAGATCATCCGCAATAGCGGCTTCCTGGCCGGCCTGGACGGCATGAAGACCACGCATCAGATGCGGATCGACTACGTGCATCAGATCCGTGTCGGCATCCGCCGACTGCGCGCGTGCTGGTCATTATTCGGCAAGGCCGCCGACTATCCCGAACCGCTGCTCGAAGATCTGAAGCACTTTTTCCGTGTACTGGGCCAGGCGCGCGACCTCGATGTGATCCAGACCGAGGTACTGCCAAGGCTCATCCAGGCGGGCATGCCACCTGACACCACGCAAGAGGTGCCCGAAGCCACAGACGAGTCCCCCAGCCGCGCCAGGCTCACCGCCTCCGTCGAATTTCAGCAGACTCTACTGGATCTGCTCGAACATCTTGTGCTGTACGGCGACGCACTCGCGCAGAAGCCAGCGCTGCAAAAACTTGCGGGGCCGCTGCTGTGCAAGCGCTTGAACACCTGGCTGGACCAGATCAAGCGCAAGACTCCCGGTTTCGTGGAAGCGGATTGGGATGAGCGGCACCTGGTGCGCAAACGCGTGAAGCGATTGCGCTATGGCATGGAATTCGCACAGGGCGTGCTCGATCCGGCGCGTCTGGCGCCTTTGCGCAACGCGCTGGTGTCGACACAGAAGTCGCTCGGCCAGCTCAATGATCTGTATGTAGCGGCGGAATACTACCGCGGCGCGGGGGCGCGGCATCCGTCCGCCATGTTCGCGCTGGGATGGCTGGCGGCCACACAGGATCACGAAGCCCACGCCTGCTTCCTGGCCCTGAGCAATCTGGCGCAAGCGGGCCGGTTTCGGCCCGCGACGCAGAAGTCAAAAAAATAGACAGCAGCCGCCTCGCGCCAGCGACTCAGCGCTGCGGCGTGATCGGCTCAGGATTCCGGCGCACCGGCTCTGACGCTCAGTCGCCCAGCAGAGCCGAGGCAAACTCCCGCGCGACGAAGGGCTGCAGGTCGTGCATGCCTTCGCCCACGCCAATCCAGTACACAGGGATGGGGCGTACCCCTTGGCTGCCGGCCGCGATCGCGGCCAGGGTTCCGCCCTTGGCGGTGCCGTCGAGCTTGGTCACCACCAGACCGGTGAGTCCAATGGCGGCATCAAAGGCCTTCACCTGTGCAATGGCGTTCTGCCCGGTGTTGCCGTCCACCACCAGAAGCACCTCCTGGGGAGCCGAGCCGTCCGCCTTACCGATGACCCGCTTGATCTTCTTCAGCTCTTCCATCAGGTGCAGCTGCGTGGGCAGCCGGCCGGCCGTGTCCACCATCACCACACCGGCCTGGCGAGCACGCCCTGCGTTCACGGCGTCGAAGGCCACCGCGGCGGGGTCACCGCCTTCCTGGGCAATGACAGTGACGTCGTTGCGGCTCCCCCACTCCATGAGTTGCTCTCGCGCCGCCGCCCGGAACGTATCGGCTGCAGCCAGCAATACGCTGGCGCCCTGCGACTGGAAGGCATGGGCCAGCTTGCCGATGGATGTCGTCTTGCCGGCGCCATTGACGCCCGCGATCATGACCACCAGAGGCTTCGCCGCACCGAGCGGGAATGGCTTTTCGAGTGGCTTGAGGTGCTCCGCAAGTATGTCTTTCAGGGCGGCCTTGACGGCCTGCGCGTCGGAAATGCGCTCCTTGCGTACGCGGGCGCGCAGGGCGGTCAGCAACTTGTCGGTGGCCTCCATGCCGGCGTCGGCCATAATGAGTGCGCTTTCCAGTTCCTCGAACAGGTCATCGTCGACCTTCACCCCGACGAAGATGCCGCCGATGTTCTGGCCCGTACGCGAAAGCCCCTGCTTTAAGCGCGCCAGCCAGGAACGCGGCGCGGGCGCGGCGGCCGCCGGCTGCGGTTCGGGCTGTGGCTGTGGCTGTGGCTGTGGCTGTGGCTGTGGCTGTGGCTGTGGCTCAGGTTCGGATTCGGGTTCGGGTTCCGGCTCCAGTTCCGCGGCCTGTCCAGGCTCGGGCTCCCGCCCCGGTTCGGGCTCGGGTTTGGACTCGGGGTCGGCATCATGCACCGATGGCTCGAGCGAAGCCGCTTCCCATGTCGCGGCATCCGCCGGCGCCGGCTGGGTCACCACGTCGGGCGGTGCCGCGGCATCGACAGCCGTATCGGTAGCCGCCGCGTCGGTGCGCTCGGGCTCGACCGGCTGCGGCGTCGAGGCCGGGGAATCGGAAGGCTGCTGCGGCGCTTCGCTTACCCGGTCTTCATCGCGATCTGCCGGGACGGGCGCCTCCGGCTTCTTTCTTTTAAAAAAACTGAACATACGATTTACACTAGACGGTCGAGTCCGTGAACGGCGCAATGAGCGGCATGAAAAAACACACAATCCGTATTGTAGGCGGTGATTACCGCCGCACCCTCATTCCCGTCGTCGATGCCGAGGGATTGCGCCCGACGCCGGACCGCGTGCGCGAGACCCTGTACAACTGGGTGTCGCACCTGTGGGGCGGTGACTTCAGCGACAAGCGTGTGCTCGACCTTTTTGCGGGCACCGGCGCGCTGGGCTTCGAGGCCGCCTCCCGAGGTGCGGCTCACGTGCAGATGGTCGAGTCCGATCCCGGCGCACTGGCTGCGCTCAGGGCGCTGCGCAACAAGCTGGGCGCGCTGCAGGTTCGCGTTCACGCGGGCGACGCCGCCATGGTGATGAGCCGGCTTGGCGATGCGCGTTTCGACCTCGTGTTGGTGGATCCGCCCTTCGGCAAAGGCTGGCTCGAGATGCTATGGGATACATTGCCCGGCCTGCTCGCTGAAGACGGTCTGCTGTATATCGAAGCGGATCACGCCATTGAGCCGCGGCCTGACTTTGAAGTGCTCCGTCAATCGAAGGCTGGACACGTTCATTTTCAGCTCTTACGATTTGCTGCATCGCAGAAAACGGTCAATAATCCTGAAACCCGCCCCGACGTCACGGCGTCTTGAGGCGCTTGCCAACCCATACCGACACGCATGATTACCGCCATCTATCCCGGAACATTCGATCCCCTTACCCGTGGCCACGAAGATCTGGTACGCCGTGCGGCGGGCCTGTTCGATCATGTGGTTGTCGGCGTAGCCCACAGTCCCAACAAGCGCCCGTTCTTCACCATTGATGAACGCGTCGAAATCGCCCGCGAAGTGCTCAGCCACTATCCCAACGTCGAGGTGAAAAGCTTTGGCGGCCTGCTGAAGGACTTCGTCCGTGAGCAGGAAGGCCGCGTCATTGTGCGCGGGCTTCGCGCGGTATCCGATTTCGAATACGAATTCCAGATGGCCGGCATGAATCGCCACTTGCTGCCTGAAGTCGAGACGCTGTTCATGACGCCTTCGGACCAATACCAGTTCATCTCGGGCACCATCGTTCGCGAGATCGCCATCCTGGGCGGAGACGTCAGCAAGTTCGTCTTCCCCTCGGTGGAGCGTTGGCTGCATGCGAAGGCAAAGACGCTGCGCGAACAGACCCGCGAGCAACAAGGTTAATTCGGCGCGATCGCGGATCGCAGGCTAAACTGAGGGTTCCGGCGGCATCTTGCCGCAGCCTTTATTAGAGTTTGAAGAATGGCCTTGCGCATCACCGGCGAATGCATCAATTGCGACGTCTGCGAGCCACAATGCCCCAACACGGCGATCTCGATGGGGGCTGAACACTACATCATCGACCCTTCGCGCTGTACCGAGTGCGTGGGCCATTTCGATGAGCCCCAATGCCAGGTCTTCTGCCCCGTGGAATGTATCGAGGTGGATCCGGAGCATGTGGAAGATCAGGATACGCTGCAAGCCAAATTCATGGCGCTTGCCACCTCCTGATACGCACTTGCTGAACTCAGTCGTCTTCCGGTAAGACCTTTACCAACCTTGCGGGCTGCCCCAGTGCCCGCGTGAACCACTCTTTCGCCCACACCCCTTCATCAACGACGCGTACGGCTCGCCCCTCACGCGTGATGGTTTCCATGATCGACGGATCGTCTTCGACCACATCGACCGGGATGTCCAGCCGCAGCATGCCCGGCGCCCGGAATACCAGATAACCGAAGCGAAGATCAAGCGAGATCTGTTGGAGGACGTCAGCAGGCGCCGTCACTGGCCGGCCCTCTTCGCTCACCAGCAGCCAACGGTGATGCTCGTACGCGGTCGCGTTCGCCACCGCCTGCAATCCTTCAACCGGGCATACCGTTACTGCCACGCTTTCACTCTTCATCTTCACTGCCCCAACAAGCCCTTCAACGCATCTCCTATCGAGCGCAATGGGTCCTTCGACGGTGCGGCGTTGGGTCCGGGTGCCACCGGTGCATCCGATTCGGGGGCGGGAACCTCAGGTACCGCACTATCAAGCTGATTGCCGAGCAGCTCCAGCAAGCCCCCCTTCACCACTTCTCTTACCGCCACGCCGGCGATGTCCTTCCATTGGACTTGATAAGACGGCTGGTCAAACGGCCCGCTGATGTGCACCGGGACGGTCACGCCACGAAGCTGGATCAGATCGGTCGGCTGACTGGCTCCGCCCCGGACACGGAGATTGACCAGCACGTTCAATTGCTGATTTACCATATCGATGGCGGCGGGCTTCCCCTGCGTCACCCGTACAGCAGGCGAAACGAGATTGAGCTTGCGCACGGTGCCCTGGCCGTTTGTAAAGCGCAGGTCGGCGTCCAGTTCCGAGAAAGCGGTCTGCGTGCCGATGTCCAGCTTCACGGGTGTCGCGGTCATCTCACCCTTGGTCACGCTACGCACGAGTTCCTGCACCTGCCGTAACGTCTGGGCGGCGTCGATGCCCTGAACGGCGCCATCCCGTACCGACAATTCGAGCGACCCGTTCAGCGCCGCCATCAATGCCGGCATTGTCATGCCTTTGCTGTCGAGCTTGGCCCGCAGCGAACCCTTTCCGGCGAGCCGGCCTTCTCCGGTGAGCGCCCGGACCAGCGGTTCAAGCGTGACCGCGACGGCGCGCATGTCCACCGCCATTTCATTATCTGAGGTGGCGGTCATCCGGCCCGTGAGTTTGCCGTCATACAGCTCAGCGCGAATGTCGCTGATATCCATCTTGCCTTCAACGGCCCGTACATCGGCGTGGAAGCTGCGTGCCTCCACTTCCTGCACTTTCAGTTCCCCGATGTCGATTTCGCCGGTGAGATCCATATTGCGCAGGAACGCAAGGCTCCACGTCCGCTCCCGGACGGGCTCCTGCGCCGCTGCGGGGGGCGCGGGCTGAGGCTTCGCGCCGTCTTCGGCACGCTGCTCCTGTTTGGCCTGCTTCGCTTGCTCCGCAGCCGGGGACCCCGGCGCCGCGACCTTTGCCGCCGCGGGAAACAGCGTATTGAAGTCCAGCTGGTCGGCCTGCAGCGCGAAATCCACTTGCGGCCGTTCCAGCTGCGTGACATCGGCTCGGAAAGCCAGCTTGCTGCCGCTCAGCACGGCATCGAGTTCGCTGCGAACATGGCTCTTGCGCAGGTCGGCCGACATGCTACCGATGAACGGAAACTCGAAGGTCCCCCCGGGGAGCGCGGGGTGCTCGATACGCACATCGCCGCGCATTGCCGACAGCGTGCCGCGCTCTTCAAAGACATCCCAACTGGCCGGCGAGGTCATATTCACCTGCACCAGTTGCTCTTTATGCTGCATGCGGCCGTCCAGCTTCAGTTCCTTGACCGTCAGCTGACTGGCGTTGCCGCCAAGCCCGCTCATGCCGAGCACCAGAGCGACCTGCTCCTGGTCGCCTTGCACCTGAACCGTTGCAGTGAGCGGCTCGCCCCTCGCGCTGTCCGGCGAGACGGCAACGTTGGGCGCATCCAGCCCGAACTGAAAGGACTCTCCCGGGCGCTGCCCACTGGTGCGCAAAGCCAGTTTCTCGACACGGAGTTCGGACTGGCTGCGGTCAAGCTTGAGCTGCGGCACCACAAGGGAGGCTTCGAAATTCTTGACGGGATCCTGACCCTGGACATCGCCCTGCAAGGAGAAGTCCAGCCCGGAGGCACTGAACATTTGCGAGAAGGCGCTGTAGGCCAGATTGCCGCGCAGCAGTACCGAGCGCGCCTGGAGATCACCCAGCAGTCCGTTCGCTTGAACATTGACGCGCTGCGCGGAATAGGCTTTCTGGTCTGCGTTGAATTTCACCAACGCCTGGCCGTCGAACTGGGCGTCAGCCGTGGGGAAGTTCCCCACCAGATGCCCGCGGAAGGCCAAGTCGAAAGGCTGGTCCGCGGTCATGCGTCCGGTATTCAATTCCAGATTTCGAACATGCCCCACATAGCCGTGCTTCTTGTCGTGCAAGTGAATGCGCCCGTCGCGCAACGTGAGGCCGGCGATATCGATGTGCAGATCCGTACCGCCGTCCACGTCGCCCGGGCGGGTCAACAAACCTGAAGTATCGCTGGGCGTCGCCGCCGCGTCCGCAGCATCCTCCGCGCCATTTGAATCATCCGCTTCGGTGGAGTCCTGGGCGTCAGGGGTGGTGGCCGCCACCGCCGCCTGTGCCGCACCCACGGTGCCGGCCAATGCAGTCAGGGGGGAAGCCAGGTCGGGACCGGGCAGACCGGCGGCTCGCCTTCGGCTGACCAAGTCATCAAAGTTGTAGCGGCCTTCAGGGCTGCGAACCAGCCAGGCCTGGAAGCCCGTCACGGCCACGTGATCCACGACGAGCCGATTGAACATCAGCGGCCAGATGGCCACGGCCAGCCTTGCGCTCTCCATGGAGGCAAAGAGATCGCTACTGCCACGATCCGACAGGGACACCTTCTGTACCGACAGGCCGATGCGAGGGAACAGCGACAGCTCTATATCGCCGTCTATGGTCAGCGTCCGTTCATAACGGGCGTAGACGATATCCTGCAGTTTGCTCTTGTAGGCATTCGGATCAAAGGTCAGGAGGAAAATTGCGATCCCGACCAGCGCCACGAGGAACGCCACCACGAGACCGATCAATATCCGCTTCAACCAGACTTTCATTCACGCCTCAGAAACTGGGGAAAGCCCCGATGCGTATACACGCAACCAACCCGCAATACTAACCCAGGACTTCCCTGCCGCAGCGGCGGAATTCCGGAAATTGACGACTTGCATGCGTCTGTCAGACATTGTTGGGACCCGTCTTTACCGCTACATTATCTTTCGTTATAAGCAAAGCGCACAACAATCCATGCCCGAACGCTGACGGCACCGTGAAACGTGTACCCTCTCGGTTGGGCTCAACACACGATAAAACAGACATGAAATTCGAGACGCTTGCGGTGCACGCCGGTTACCAGCCGGACCCGACCACGAAGGCGGTGGCGGTACCCATCTACCAGACCACCTCGTATGCATTCGACAGTACCCAGCATGGGGCCGATCTGTTCGATCTCAAGGTACCGGGCAACATCTATACCCGTATCATGAACCCGACGAACGACGTGCTGGAGCAGCGGGTTGCGGCGTTGGAAGGCGGCGTGGCGGCATTGGCGGTCTCTTCGGGCATGGCGGCCATCACCTATGCGGTCCAGACCATCGCCCAGGCCGGTGACAATATCGTCTCGATCAGCAAGCTGTACGGCGGCACCTACAACCTGTTCGCCCATACGTTTCCGCGCCAGGGCATCACCGTCAAGTTCGCGCCGCACGATGACATCGCGGCACTGGAAGCACTAATCGACGACAAGACCCGGGCCGTCTTTTGCGAAACCATCGGCAATCCTGCCGGCAACGTCGTGGACATCGCCGCGCTGGCCGAGGCCGCTCACCGCCATGGCGTACCGCTGATTGTGGACAACACCGTGGCGTCGCCCGCGCTGTGCCGCCCAATCGAACACGGCGCGGATATCGTGGTGCATGCGCTCACCAAATACATGGGCGGCCATGGCACCACCATCGCCGGCGCCATCGTCGACTCCGGCAAGTTCCCGTGGGCCGAGCACAAAGACCGCTTCCCCATGCTCAATGAGCCCGACCCCTCCTACCACGGAGTGGTGTATACCGAAGCCTTCGGCCCGGCAGCCTTCATTGGTCGCTGCCGCGTGGTGCCGCTGCGCAATACCGGGGCAGCCCTTTCTCCCTTCAATTCCTTCCTGATCCTGCAAGGCATCGAGACGCTGGCATTGCGCATGGAGCGCCATACCGAAAATGCCCAGAAGGTCGCCGAGTTCCTGGCGGGACACGAACAGGTCTCGTGGGTGCAGTATGCCGGCTTGCCGGCGCATCCCGAGCACCATCTGGCACAGAAGTATTTCGGAGGCAAACCCGCCAGCATTCTGTCGTTCGGCATCAAGGGCGGCCGCGAGGCGGGCGCCCGCTTCATCGATGCGCTGAACCTGGTCTTGCGCCTGGTCAACATCGGCGACGCGAAATCGCTGGCCAGCCACCCGGCCAGCACGACGCACCGCCAACTCAACCCCGAAGAGCTGGCGGCGGCGGGCGTCACCGAAGACATGGTGCGCCTGTCCGTGGGTATCGAACATATCGACGACATCATCGCCGATCTGTCCCAAGCGCTTGAGGCGAGTCGCTAAACGGCCCGCAAACGCCTGGACCCGTTGTGTTCCCCGGTAAGCCGCAAGTAGACGGCACCGGGGCCATGAACTATTCTTCGGGCTATTGCAATTTTCGGTTACTGTTCTGATGCCCAGTCGTCCCGACACCGACGAGGATCCGTTTCTCCTCACGTCCGAGCTTGCCATTCGCTCCACGCTGCGCTCCATACAGAGGCGCGCTTCGCTCGTGCGCATGTATATAAAGGGAACGCCTGATCAATCCATCGTAACCACCGTCCTCAGCCTCGATGACGAGACCGGCCATGTCGTAGTCGACAGCTCATCAGATACCGACTTCAACACGCGGGTCGTCCAGGCCACAGAAGTGGTGTTCGACACCCAGGTCGACCACATCAACGTGAACTTCATTGCAGGCGGCCTGCGCAACATCACGCATGATGGTCTACCGGCTATCGCTTTTCCCTATCCCACATCGGTTCGGCGCGTGCAGCGGCGCGAGTTCTTCCGGGTCGAGATTCCGGTGGGCGAACCGGCAACCTGCGCCATCCGGTTGTCACCCCAAGACGGCAAGCCGGCCCGCAGCATCAACGTCAAAATGAAAGACCTGAGTGTCGGCGGCGTCGCGCTTCTGGATACCGATGGCCAGCTTCCGCATCAAAGCGGCGCCGCCTTCAAAGGCGCCAAGCTCACCCTGCCTGAAGTCGGCGAGGTCACCATCGACCTCGAGGTGCTGCGGGTCCACACCATGGTGCTCCCGAGCAAAAAGGAAATCGTGGAACTGGGCTGTAAATTCGTGAACCCCACCAATGCAGATACACAGATGGTGCAGAGTTATATCGGCCGGCTCGAGCGCCGCCTCAACGCCAAACGGCGGGGATTCTGACCAGGCGATGAATGATGGACGCTGAATTCTGGTTGAAACGTTGGCGGGAGGGCGCTACCGGCTTCCACATGACCCGCGTCACCCCGCTGCTCACCAAGCACTGGCCGGCGTTCGGGCTGCCTTCTTCCACTCGGGTACTCGTTCCCTTGTGCGGCAAATCGCTCGACATGGTGTGGCTGGCCGCACAAGGGCATCGCGTGCTCGGCGTCGAATTGGCACCCATGGCGGTGGAGCAGTTCTTCAGCGAACAAGGCCTGCGGCCCTCCGAGCACGTATCAAGCATGGGGCGCCACTATGTGGCCGGCAATATAGAGATCATCTGCGGGGACATCTTTGATGTCGACGCCCAGACACTTTCAACCTGTGGGGCGGCGTTCGATCGCGGTGCACTGGTTGCGCTGCCCAAAGAACTGCGATTGCGCTATGCCACGCATGTGTATGGCAACCTCGCGCGCGACTATCGCGGCATGCTGCTCACGCTGGAGTACGAGCAGTCCCGAATGCAGGGCCCACCGTTCTCGATCCCTGAGGTGGAAGTGCGCTCACTTTTCCGCAATCACACCGAGCCCACCATCATCGATCAAATGGATATTCTGGCCAAAGAGCCCAAGTTCAAAGATCGGGGACTTGACCGCCTGTTATCGGTCGCCTGGCGGCTGCAAGGTAGCCGTTGAGATAGCCCATACGGGGTCTCCGGCGGGGCATGGCCAACATCGTTGGGGCGGGTGGCCCGGGCCGTAGGTCCAGCTAGGCGAAATAGTTCGGCGTGATATGATTTCGCCACTATCACGAAGCTTTCTGCTTCCCCCGTCTACTCATGATCATCTCCCATTATCCGGCGCGAATCCGCGCCTTTCTCGCAAACAGCGCTTGCGTCGCTGCCGCGTGCCGGGCCATCGCGCTCGTGGCATTGGTCGGCAGCGTAGCGATGCCGGGCGTGGCGGCGGCAAACGAACACGCCGAACCTGTCATCCGCCTCAAGCTCCACAGCGTTGAAGACCTGACCGCAGAGCCGGCCAAGGCTCCGCCTGTCTCTGACGAGGCCGCCGAGCTCAAGAAGCAGGCGCAGACCAAGTACCTGGCGACCAAGCTGAAGAAGAGCGAGGCCGCCGTCCGCAAGTTTGTTGACCTCGCCTGGGCAGAAGCCGCCAAGCGCGAAAAGCTCAACCCCGAACTCATCATCGCCATCATCAAGAAGGAAAGCGGGTTCCGGCCGCAGGTCCAGAGCCCCTACGGTGCCCAAGGCCTGATGCAGGTCGTACGCCGCTGGCATGGCGAGAAACTCCGCCCTTCAGAATCTCTCTTCGACCCCGAGGTGAACATCCGCGTCGGCGCGGACGTGCTCGAAGAATATCTGGCTTTGGCGAAGGGCGATCTGGATGTTGCACTACGCAAGTATTCCGGCAACGCGCGGGGCTATGTGAATACGGTACTCAAAGAGTCACGCATGCTGGCTCAGGTTGGCGAACAAGCCGCCCGTCGCGCCCAAATGGTCGCCTTCAATACAGCCGGCGAAGGCTGACCCAAAGCTTCGACATGCCTGATGGCGCGCCGCTCGGCATGGGGAATGCTGGATGATCCGGCATTCTTCAAGGAGGGCCAGCATGCCTAAATCACCGCAACCGCCACCCGGCCGAGAAACCCCCGTACCGGATATGAACGCCGGCGCACCGCGTCCCAGCCGGATGCCGACCGACGACTCCGTGCCTACCATGGATCGGCCGCCTAAAAAGCAGGGCGGTACCCACTCCGCGTTTGACCGCGGCACCAAAGAGGCTGACCGCGAAGCTCGCTGGGGCACCGTACCGGGGCCGGACGATACCGATGCGCAGCAAAAGGAAGGCACGGATTGACGCGGGCCGGTGAAGAGCCGGCCCAGGCGGAAGTCGCCATGATGCCCGAACCGGCGGAAGCTCCCGTCGCGCTGTTCATCCTCGGCCATGCCGGCACAGGAAAATCCTGGCTGACGCACCGGTTCGTGGCCCGCCAGCATGATCTCGGTCGCGCCTGGTGCGTGCTCGACAAAGACGTCGTGAGTGAAGTGTGGACCGGCCCATTGCTCTCAGCCCATGGGCAGGATCCCAATGACCGCGACAGCCCCTTCTTCAAGGAGGTGGCAAGGGATTTGGGCTATCTCAGTACGCTGCGCGTCGGACGCGATCAGGTCGAGCACGGAACCAGCGTTGTGTTTCCGGGCCCCTGGAGCCGGGAACTTGCCTCCGGCGATATTTTCTCGCCTGAGGCGTTGGGTTTGCCACCACAGACGCGGCTGCGCCATGTCTGGCTGGAACTGTCACTGGACATTCGCAAACAACGCATTACGGACCGTGGCGACCCACGTGATCGATGGAAACTGGACCACTGGGACGAATACGTGAGCGCTTTGAAGCGGCCCAAGGCGGTGGACGACCGCCGCATCGAAGTTCTGGACGCCGCCTTGCCTACGGACGATCAACTGGCGTTTCTGGAACAGCTGCTGAATGAGCAATGAAGTGACGCGATGCCCCACGACTTGTGGGGGGATGCCCCGGTTCCCGCGAAACGCTATGCAATGCCTTGCGACTCCTGCCACTCGGCGAAAAACTTCTCCAGGTGTCGCACACATAGTTTGATCTTTGCCGAAGAGTCGAGTCGCTCGGGATACACCGCCCAGATATTGGCCGGCTGATGATATTCCGGCAGCAGACGAACCAGCGCTCCACTACGCAACAGCGGCAGCACATCCCAGATTGAGCGCAATACAATGCCGCGCCCAGCGAGCGCCCATGACACGGCGATCTCGCCGTTGTTCGTCACCAGCGGTCCACGAATCTTGACGTTGTAGGTGCTAGCCTGGCTCTTGTGCACCAGGTTCCAGAGACCTACGGGATGATCCCGCTCCTTGATGACCAGACAGTCATGTGCCGTCAGATCGGAGGGCATCAGGGGCGCCGGGCGCCGCTCCAGGTATTCGGGGGAGGCACACAACACCCGATAATTCGTGGCGAGCCGGCGGGCGATGTAGTGCGGCGCAATATCGTCACCGACCCGAATGTCGAGATCGATCTGGTGCTTGACGAGATCCAGCAGGCGCCCGACGACATCAAGGCGTATCTCGATCGTCGGATACTCGCGCGAGAATTCCGCCAAGGCCTGCGACACGATCCTGCGCCCGAACCCGAAGCTGGTGGAGATGCGCAGCACGCCACTTGGTTCGTCGCGCGTAGCCGCCAGCGTCTCATGCAGCGCCTGGGCATTATCAAGAATCCGCAATGCGTGTTCATAAGTACGCTCGCCATGCTCGGTGAGCGTCACGCTACGCGTGGAACGGTGAAAGAGGCGACATCCCAAGTCCCCTTCCAGAGCATTGATCCGTTTGCTCACATATCCCGGGGTCACACCAAGCGCTTGGGCGGCCATCGTGAAATTGAGTGTGCGTGCGGCCTCGCAAAACACACTCAGGTCTTCTGTCGAGAGCTTCATGTCCAATTTGGAAACACAGTTGTGACTTCGCTATCGTTGATGTTACAGCAAGTCGCCACCTAAGATTGGCGGTCTGACAACTACGGGGACGTGACGTGGCGAACGCGTATCAATCCATGGAAGACATGGCCCGCGACCTGCGTGCCGGGAAACTCAGCGCTCAGGAGTTGGCCGAGCGCGCACAGACCGCTTATGAAGCGACCGAGCCTACGCTCAACGCTTATAAGGCCTGGAATGGTGCGACTGCAGTAAAGCAGGCTCAGGCCATCGACACACTCATCTCGACCGGGCTGGACCTTGGTCCTCTGATGGGTTTGCCAGTTTCGGTGAAAGACCTCTACGGCGTCACCGGCATGCCGGTATTTGCAGGCAGTGACCAAGCGCTTCCAGAGGCTTACTCCCATTCGGGACCGGTGGTGCAGACGATCACCCAGCAGCTGGGCGTGATCACCGGCAAGACCCACACGGTTGAGTTCGCCTTCGGCGGCCTGGGCGTCAACGCTCACTGGGGCACACCGCGCAACCCATGGTC